>NZ_JBKHHI010000080.1:0-20071 GCF_046539235.1 Coleofasciculus sp. | reverse complement strand
ATTGTCATCAACACCGCACCCCTAATTGCGATTGTGGCAGCATTAGGGGATTTAAATGAAGATGACTCGGAATGCTAACCATCCCCCCATCCCCCTGCACTAATAATGCGTCCCTGACTTGCGATGATGCACCGCCGTTACCCCCTCCGATAACACCTTGCCATTGGTCACTACCCCATAAATCAACCAATGATCCCCACATTCCATCCGATTATCCACCGTACATTCCACATACGCCAAAGCATCGCTAAGAATCGGACAACCATTTTCGCCATCCTCCGTCGCCACCCCCGCAAATCGGTCTTCCCCTGGGGCAAAGGGTTTGAGGAAATGCTTCATTAACCCCAAATGCTTCCCTTCCTCCAGAATATTCACCACAAATTGATCACCCTGATACATTAATGACTCAATTGCCCGGTCTTTCGCCACCGCAATAGTTAAACCCGGTGGATTAAATGTGGCTTGGGAAATCCAATCTGCCAACATCGCCCCCGTGAGTTCTCCCTGCTTCGCCGTAATAATACAAAGTGACCCAATTAACCGCCCCACAGCCTGTTCTGTGCGGGCAACTTGGGCATCACTGACGGGTTGGCGAGATGTGCGGGATTTCTTGGCTTTCTTCAGGGCTTGGGCAAAATCCGTTCCCGCTTCTTCGGCGTATTTCAGCGTGGCTTCCGTGGGCTTAAACTTAACCCGAATCGTCTCAAAGCCAAACTTATACCCCGCATCCTTAAACTTATTTTCAATCAAGTCAATCGCTTCACCACTCCAGCCAAACGACCCAAAAACCCCCGCCAGTTTAGTTTTCGTCGCCGTGGATAAAACAATCCCCAAAGCGGTTTGAATCTGGGTGGGTGCATGACCCCCTAAGGTAGGGGAACCCATGACAAACCCCTCCGCCTTTTCCACGGCGGCACGAATTTCTTCCGGGTCAGCAATTTCGCAGTTAATCGATTCTACACCAACTCCAGCTTTAGTAATCCCCCGTGCGATCGCTTGGGCGACGGTACCGGTATTCCCATAAGCTGAAGCATACAACAGGGCGACGGTGATGTCTTGGGTTTTTTGCCTCTCACACCATTGGCGATAGGATTGGGTCAGGGGAATTAAGCTATAGCGTACCAATTGCCCATGACCTGTGGCATAAAGCCTTGCTTGCACCTCCTCTATCTTATCCAGCGCCTTTTCTACCTGTCGCGCATGAGGTGCCATGACACAATCAAAATAATAGCGGCGGTGTTCGCTAATTGTTGTCCAGCCTTCATCCATTACTTGGTCACCACACAGATGGGCACCAAATAACTTATCGGTAAATAGAACTTCGGTGTGCGGGTCGTAGGTACAGAGGGCGTCGGGCCAACGGGGATTAGGGGTGGGGATAAATTGTAGATGATGACCCTTGCCTAAATCCAGGGTTTCATCGCCCCGTACCACCGTGACTTTTAAATCCGGTGCATCTAAGATACCACGCAGCGCGATCGCACCAGGATTGGAACAGACGAATTGTATCTGGGGGGCGAGTTTGAGTAAGGCTTTTAGGGTAACGCCTCGGTTGGGATTGACGTGACCGAGGATGACGTAATCAATCTGTTTGGGGTCAATCCGACGTTGAAGTTCGGTTAAAAAGATTTCGGTGAAGGATTCCCCTGGAGGGTCAATCAAGGCGATTTTATCCGCTTGAATTAGATAGGAATTGGCGGTGGTGCCGCGTTGCAGGGCGTATTCGATTTCAAATTTGAGTCTATCCCACGTCCGGGAACGGAGAACGGTGGTGTCGGAGGCGATGGGGAGGACTTGAACGTCGCGAGGGGTAGGAGGGTTCATGAGATTTTAGCGTAGAAGGTTGTCTAAGAAGGGTAAGAGAGTAATTCTTTTGTTCAAATAACTACAGGTATGATAGTCTGGTAAGCTTTTGGGCGGTGTACCCCCACTCTGGGAACCACTTCACCCTCATCCCCTAACCCCTTCTCCCTTCAAGGGAGAAGGGGCACTATCACAAAAGACTGAGGAAGCTACGTCCATCAGTTGTACATCATTAACACAAATGACGAATGACAAATGACGAATGACTAATAGTAATTCCCCACTTTACGATGGTGAACCGCCGTTAATGCATCCGCCTTAGACACTCGTCCAGCGTTAACGGAGGCGTAGACAATCCAATGGTCACTCAACTCCATCCGACTTTCCACCTTACATTCCACATAAGCCAACGCATCGGTGAGAATTGGTGATCCATTCGTCGCTGTTTGTGTGTTCACCCCCTCAAACCGATCGGCACCTGGGGGAAAGCGCTTGAGGAAGTGCTTCATTAATGCCTGATAATTCCCCTCTTCTAAAATATTTAGCACAAAGCGATCGCTAACTTGCATTAACGACTCAATCGCCCGATCTTTAGCCACCGCGATGGTTAAGCCGAGGGGTTTGAAGCTGGCTTGGGATACCCAGGAGGCTAACATGGCACTCTTAATATCACCTTTTTGGGCGGTAATAATATAAAGTCCGCCACTGATTCGTCCTAGGGCTTTGTCCAGGTCACTATCCAGGGATTTCCGTTGCTTAATTTCGCGATCGCGAGTAAGAAGTTGCCCCATATCTGTTCCGGCTTCTTCGCAGAGTTGATAGGTGGCTTCGGTTGGGGTTTCTTTGACCCGAATCCCGGCAAATCCTTCTTTGAGTCCCAGGTTGCGGAATTGACTCAGTAGGGGGTCAATGGGTTCGTCATCCCCCCCATAAGATTCAAAGATACCCACGACTTGCTTGGATTTTACGGCGGCGAGGATGGTACTCACCGCGGCGGTAGCTGCTTTATTCGAGGCGGGAGGCATGGCAATGGCAATTCCCCCGGCGCGACTGACGGTTTCTTGGACTTCCTGCGGATCTGCCGATTTTAAGTCCATCATTTCCACACCCACCCCAGTTTTGGTAATGCCTCGGGCAATGGCTTGGGAAAGGCGATCGCTATAACCGTAATCGGACACATAGAATACAACCACAGAGGTTTCGGCTTTTGCTTGGGCTTTACTCCAGCGCCGATACCGATCGACCCATTCGCTAACATGATGCAATAATAGGGGACCATGACCCGTAGCGACGGTGGTTACGTCTCCCAGCTTATCCATCCGTTTCAAGGCGGAGAGAACGGAACGGGCATTGGGTGCCATTAAGCAGTCGTAGTAGAAGCGGAAGTCGGCTTCTATGGCACTCATGTCTTCGTCGTAGGTGCTGTCGGAACAGTAATGCATCCCAAATGCATCACAGGTAAACATGACTTGGGTTCCAGCATCGTAGCTGAAGATGGTGTCGGGCCAATGCAGGTTAGGGGCATTGACAAATTCCAACACATGCCCTTTGCCTAAGTCCAGTTGATCACCGTTTTTGACGATTTGCCGTTTAAAGGGGTGATGTACTAAGTCTTCTAGGAATTGAATCGCCACTTTTGATCCCACGACGGTAATCTCTGGCGCGAGTTGGACAATATCCTTCACCAAGCCACTGTGATCGGGTTCCGTGTGGCTAATAATCAGATAATCAATCTGGCTGGGGTCAATCAACCCCTTGAGGGTATCTAAGTAAAGTTCACGAAACTTTTCATGGGAGGTATCCACCAGGGCAATTTTCTCACCCCGAATCAGGAACGAGTTATAGGTGGTGCCGTTTTGCAGCCCAAACTCAATATCAAAGCGATCGCGATCCCAGTCTAAGGAACGGATCGCCGTTGTATCTGGCGCGATTTCCCCCGTCTGCATGGTTAAGCGCTTCTGGGTGCGATCGGTGAGTACTACCATTGATGTTGACTCCTGTATCAGCAACGTTTATTAAAACGATTTATTTTTTCTTCATTTTTACACGATCAACCCCAGGGGCTTTATCAGAAATCCTTATAGGTTTTGAGTAGAAATACCTATCACGGCTTTTGAGTGAGTCGGACTAACCGCACCGAATCGTCATCATAGAGGAGTTGTGTAAAATTAACAGTATGAACATTTTGTACCGTTTACAGGGTGTTGAGTTTGAGTGGGATCAGAACAAAGCACAGAGCAATTTTGAAAAGCATGGTGTAACCTTTCCAGAAGCGGCTGAAGTTTTCTTTGACCCTTTCTATCAAATGGGTGATGCTTCAGCCAATAATGAACAGCGTGATTTCATTATTGGGTATTCACTTGCTCCGCGACTTTTACTGGTTGTCTATGTAGAGCGTAGACAACGAATCCGAATTATTTCTGCTCGTATTGCTACTCGTACTGAACGAAAATTCTATGAACAAGCCTGAAAAAACATTTGAACTGCGTTTGCATCCACGGGCAACTGAGACAGTATCACTCAAGATTCCTACAGACACAGTGGAGTCACTCAAAAAAGTGGCGGCTAGTCGAGATATGTCATTGGATGCTCTATTGAAGTTTTATATTGGTCAAGGATTACGACAGGATCTAGCTAAACTTTTTTCTGATCGGGTTTTAGACATAACAGCTCAAGTATTAGCGAAGCATCTTGATTCAGAAGAGAAAATTTCCGCGATTCTACAGGAGATTCGAGGAGAAGTTGTTAACTAACACGACTTCTCAAAACAACCTACACTTAAGTAATCGCTCTCCTCACCCCACCATCCTAGTTCAAACCTCCATTCCTCTATGTATATGAAACAACAAGTAATAACAACACTACAAGAGCAACTTGAGTTTATAGATAAGCTAAAGAAAAGCTCGCCCTCTTCCAACGAGCAATTCTAGATTTAGAAAAATAAAGTAAACAGAGCGATCGCGCCTCTCTCTAAAGTTATAAAAAAAACCAATCCAATCATCCTCTTAAGTTAGAGGCAGATAGGATCGTATTTTTGCTAAAAGATACCCAATACATCAAAACATTAGAGAATTGGGTGCTATGAAAAACACTATACTTTATTCTGTCCAACAGCTTAAACCTATATTTTCCTGGCTATCTGTCGGCATCTTTGCTAGTGCTGTTGGTGGAAGTATTGCCCCACCTGTCAAGGCACAGAACTACTCAGATATCCAAGGTCATTGGGCACAACAGTGTATTCAAGGACTGACTCAACAAGGAGTAGTCAGTGGTTATCCAGATCAAACCTTTCGACCTAATAATGTGATTACTCGCGCTGAATATGCGGCGATGATCGACCAGGCATTTCCGAATACCTCCCTAGAACGAAATGCGATTAACTTTAAAGATGTCTCAGCCTCCTATTGGGGTCAAGAGAATAAAGCCACAGGGATAGGATTAATCCCTGAGGGAGTCCGGTCTTATTTATACTTCGTCGATCTCGATGGGCAAACTCTGATTGGGACGACCTATGATATGCAAGGTCAACGCTATCAACGCAATAAACAAGTGTTAGACCAGATGATGAATAGCCTGAGTTTTAACCGTTAAAGTTTCTTCGGTAACTCGCTATCCACTTCGGGAAAATAGCGGCGGATTACGGCACAATCAAATTTTGACATGATAGAGGAGGCGGGTTCACGTTCCAGTAGAAATTCAAACGCCGCCTCGACTAATTGTTCAGGTGAAACTTTCCCTTGCGACCATTGGTTATAGTCTGATTGACTGAGGGTGACATCGTAGTTATACTCGCGATCATTTTCTAGTTTCACCTGATAAGACCAGCCGTTGTCATGTTCAGTTGCGGATTGGATGGTGATGTTAGCCATATCTACCGTTAGTCTGGTGTGCTTTGGTGTTGGATGATCGGCAGGAAAACCCAACAGTAGCTAGATTATCATTCCGGGATGCGATCGCGATCGCTACTATTCGCCGCTATTGGATACAGTAGGGATGTGACATAGCTAACGTGGTGGAATAGATTTTGCTGATAAACCAGTTGTAGTTGTAGGTTGGGTTGACGACAGGAAACCCAACAGAATATAGGATATAGGATATAGGGCTAAAGCCCTTACTACGAACCCAAGCTAATCCATCAAACTAGATGTGTCACGCCAGTAAGATACAATTCAATTCTTCACTCATGGCAACATCTTCTTGGAAACCGAAAGGTACATCTCTCCCCTCAACCGTGATTATCCGGTTGGGCAAGTTTGTCTGGACAACAATGTGGCAGATTATGATGTCCAAACTAGCACCGCCCAGCAAAAAGGGAGAATACATTCGCCCAGAGAGTCAGTTTAGACAGACGATTGGTACAGACGCCGGAAATCCCTATCCACCCGCCCCAGGGCGCTATACTCTGTTTGTTGGACTTGGATGTCCTTGGGCGCATCGGACGCTGGTTGTGAGGGCGCTTAAGGGATTGGATCAGGTTATCGGTGTATCGATTGTCTCGCCATCTTCAGATCAGGGAATCTGGGTGTTTGAGGAACCCGAAGAGGGCTGTCACACGTTGCCGGAATTATACCAGTTAGCCCAATCCGGTTACAGTGGACGTTCGACGGTTCCAGTCTTGTGGGATAACCAGACGAAAACGATAGTTAATAATGAGAGTGCCGAGATTATTGTTATGCTCAACTCTCAGTTTAATCAGTTCGCTAAGAATGCTGCACTGGACTTGTATCCAGAGGATCTGAAGTCCGCGATCGCTGAGTGGAATGATAAAATTTACCATACGGTGAATAATGGCGTTTATCGCTGCGGTTTTGCCCAATCTCAAGAGGCTTATGATCAAGCCTGTGATGAATTGTTTACGACACTCAATGAAATTGATGCGGTATTAGAGACAAATCGCTATGTGTGTGGCGATAGAGTGACGTTGGCAGATGTGCGTCTATTTACAACCCTATTCCGTTTTGATATTGTTTACTATGGACTCTTTAAGTGCAACCTTCGCCGGATTAAAGACTATCAAAACTTAGGGGTTTACCTGCGCGATTTGTATCAACTTCCGGGGGTTGCAGATACCTGTGATTTGGAGAGTGTTAAGCGAGATTATTACGGCAATCTGTTTCCGCTGAATCCTGGCGGAATTATCCCGAGTGGTCCCGATGTGTCTAGCCTTATGGAACCTCATGGTCGAGAGACTGTGGGCAAAGCTTCAGTGAGAAGCTAAGTAGGGTCTGCTGAATAAGTCTTGTGGTGGCAATAGGCAATAGGCAATAGGCAATAGGCAATAGTTTCAACATCTCGACTTACAAATAACGTTTGCCATGGTAAAAGTTCCTAGTAAAATTTTGTCTAACGTCCAGTAGTTAAGATGGACTAAGTGTAGTTACTAGACCATCATTCTCGCACAATACGTCCGTCGCGTTATAGTGCTGCCACAAAACCCGATAGAGATGTAAAGGCGAAGTCTTACCCTTCACAAAAACAGGTGGTATTTTTTCGAGGGGAATACTCGGATCACCCAGCTTATCAAACGTACTTTGAGAGATTAAAATTTGCCCAGCTTGAGCCACGTCACAAATTCGACTGCTCACATTTGTTGTATCCCCAATTGTGGCATATTGAATCATATTTTTAGAACCAATATTTCCAGCCGCGACTGTGCCTGTATTCAAACCAATGTGAATTTGAATAGGTTGTCGGTTTTCTCGAATCCATTTTTGATTTAAGCGGGAAACTGCCCATTGCATTTCAATCGCTGCTTGTACCGCTAAATCCACATCATCTGGTTGGCGATACGGTGCGCCCCAAATTGCTAGAATTCCATCACCGATGTACTTTTCTAAGGTTCCTTCGTAAGGAAAAACAATCTCTTCTACAATGACTTGGAAATACTCATTCAGCATTTCAACAATCTGACGCGGTTCCATTTCCGCCGACATTTGCGTATAGTTGCTAATATCGGCAAACAAAGCCGTCACTTCTGTCTCCACCGTGGCTAAATTACCTTCTTCCCGTAACTTGCGACTAACAGATTGAGGAAAGAATCGTTCCAACTTTGCCCTCATTACTTCCTGTTCCTGCATCTTTTTATACAGGCGGGAATTTTCAATCGCGATCGCGGCTTGGTTGGCTAGACAAGTTAAAAACTCTAAATCTTCATCGGAGTAGATATCAGTCATGGACAAATTATCCACATACAATACCCCAATCACCTCATCTGCGGGTTTCAGGGGAACACACATTGCGGCATGAATCCCTTGTTCAACAATAGAGATTGAATCATTAAATAAGCCGTCTTTGCGAGCATCACCCGTGAGAATTGCATCCCCCTGCTCACGGACAAAATTAGTAATTTTACTACTGTAAAAATTTTCGTCAGTCTGGATTCCAGATCGCCAGTTTACGGCTTTTTGTTCCAGCACACCACTGATTTGATTAACCATCAAAATAGTGGCGCGATCAATATGCATGATTTCAAATAGCAAATCGACAATTTTTTGCAGCAATTGATCGGGATCTTCAGGAGAGGATAATTGTTTACTGACTTCTAGTAAAATTTGCAATTTATCAACCGTTCGTTGATGAGCATCTTGCTGCTTCAGTTTAATAATAGAATTTTCTGACTTATCTGGTTGCAATAAATCAGTAATTTCAATTCGAGTTTTTTCCGGAGAAACTTGCTTGACAATTGAAATTTCCGTATCATTGTCCGATGGTACAGTTTTCTCAACTTTAGGGATTTGCTGTACAAATTTAAACGATACATCCCCTAAACGAATAAAATCTCCATCCTTAAGTTGACATTGTTCAACTTTAAACTCATTCACAAACGTACCATTGAGGCTATTGAGATCCCGAAGGAGCACAGCGTCAGGGGAGAGCAAAATCTGAGCGTGGTAACGGGAAAGATAGCTATGGTCAACCACAATAGTGTTATCCTCTTCCCGCCCAATCGTATTCGCGCCCCAACTTAATGGATAGATTTGCTTGTGCAATATTTCACAATTACAGATTAAGTAAGTCACTTTTTTTAAATAGGTAAGACTGTAAAAAAATAGTCTTATTTGATGTTCATATTTCACTATTCTGACTACAGGGATTCTTTCAGATAGATATGTGTTAGGAGTTGGTGAGGAATTGGTAAAGAGTCTATAAAGTGGTCATTCGTCTTATGTCATACTCGCTCCCGACAAGAAGCAAGCTACGTTCTTTGTTAGCTTCTCCATCTTCCCCATCTCCCCATCTCCTTAAAACGGAAATGCCTCAGGTGGAGCAATATCAGCTCCTGCTTTTACACCCGTTTGACCCGATTGAATCCCCGGCGTATGGGTAGATTTGCTACTTTCAGCTTTTGGAGAAATAGAGTTTTGACCAGAAGGAACAGGTTCAGGTTCCGCTGTGTTTTGTGGTGCAGATTGTTGATTCGACATCCAGTTAAGTCCTCCCACTGCTCCTGCAATCAACGTGGCGTAGCCTAGATATAAATGAACAGATTTAAGGTGAAACCCTGTAGCTACTGGATCTTTATACCAGGAAGGAACCACAGACTTGACCGGATCAATTTCTGGCAAAGACAAGGCTAATGCTACACCATCTAACCCTAGAGCATAACCAAGCCGGCGAATAAAACCACGAATATAAATATCCTCGGGTAGCTGAGCCAGACTACCCGTTTCTAATGCTTCAATTTGATGAATGGGGACTAAGGTTTGGCGATGTAGCTGCTGAAGACTCAAAGAGCGGGATTTACGCGCTCGTCGCAGTTGTTGACCAATGTGCTGCAACATCTCTTCCCGTTCTAGGAAAAGCTTTTGTGCGGCTAATTCTGCTTTGGAGAGTTTTTTACGCGACTGATTTTCCCCAATCTCTCGATCCGCTAAACTGGGTGATAAGTTTGTCTCAACCCTATGGGACATCGTTTCTCCAGAGCCAATCGGACATTCCGTCTCTTCAGTTTGGGGAATCTCCAACTCCTCCTCTTCGGTTTCTGTCGGTTGATTCATTCCGTCAGAAGCCACAGGAGTTACAGGAACCACCTTATACTGTCTGGCAAATTCCTGAAAGGTCAACCTTACGGCTTCTCGCCCCACCGCCTTGACCAGAATATGGGCGTTGCTTGAGGCTTCTCCTAACATCGTTTGTAACCCAGCCATGGTGCGACGGTAAACTTCACTATCGATGAGTTCCGCCTCAATCTGATTCAGAATAGACCGCAATCCTTCCTGAGAAAGTTCAAGGGTTGAGCTATCGATAAAACCATTACCATACGTAGGTTGCATTACCATAACTTGCTCTTGCTCGTTGTTGTTTACATATTTAAGGATGAGGTACTCCAGAGTAAGGGATTCGGTTGGATAGGATGAATTCCCCTCCTTTTGGGCGGTCAAATCCTAGCATCCTTACCTTCAACATTATTGAATGAACACCAAAGCCGGAGTTTGGAGTTCATTCATCTGACCCGCAACAATTGTTAATAAATTGATCAGGGCACCGAAGGCGTTTGATTACCTTTTTCTGTCATCAAGGCATTCATCCGGATAATCTGATCATAATAAAAACCTCTCCATGCTAGATGAAGGGGTCTTATTACATCGGAAAATTGAATTTAGAAATGGAGCCTACGGGAATTGAACCCGTGTCCGCATTGGGTATTTACCTACCGATCATTCACAGGCTTAGCCCTTCTCATCCTCAGGGCGGGAACCATCCATTATCCCGGATGGTGGGATGCTTTGGTTGGGGTCTTTGCTAGCCAGCCGACCAAAGACAGCTCGCCTAGCGCATCCGTTGGGGTTGTGTCCTTAGCCCTTAACGGAGTCAGACTAAGAACGCTCGAACCTATAAGAGGTGTTTAAGCGGCTACAGGAGCTGCCTTACGAGCAAAAGGAACGATGTTGTTCGCAGTTACTTTTTTTTGAGTCCGGGATTTACGAGAGAAGACTCACTCTCGACCTGTATCACGGGTTGGCTTTCACCAACACGTCGAAACCATTAAGGCCCCCTGTGATATATTCTCATTTTAATCAAAAGTTTGGCGATCGACCACCGTAGCCTGAGGATTGGGGAAATGCGAGAGTTTTGACCCTTGACGACTGAAGGCATAGTTTGTCGGGGCGAGTTTCACTACAACTCAACCTGCCCTGATCGAGTGTTGACCGTCTGGGAATTGGCGATTGGCGACGGGCAATGCATACGACACTCCAAATAACTGTATTCAATGTTACAAAAAAAATATTGATGGGAGTGTAAAACTAAATCGCGATTATCTCCGGAACCTCAATGAAGTAAGCCGGAGCCGGATAGAAGATGCTAACACGCCGAGTGACTTTCAGACTTTATCCAAATAACTCCCAGTGCGACAAACTCCATTGGGCAAGAAAAATGCACTGTGACCTATACAATGCGGCTATTGCAAACCGTAGGACACAGTACAAACACTTTGGTCATTCTGTTGATTATTTTGAACAACAGAACTGTTTGCCTGAGTTTAAAAAAGTTTGGGTTGAGTATGCAGAATTAGGTTCTCAGACGTTACAAGCTACATTAAAACGTGTCGATATAGCCTATCAACGTTTTTTTAAGGGTTTGGGTAAATATCCCAAATTTAAAGCTAAACGACGATATGCAGGTTGGACATATCCTAATAAACAAAGTTGGCGGGTCTCCTCTAATGGCAAAAATGGTCATCTAGAGCTGAGAGACTTGGGAGAAAAAATTCATATCCGAGGTAAAGCCAGGACATGGGGAATTCCAACGACCTGTACAATTTTCTTTAGAAATGGTAAATGGTATGCATCAATAACTGTACAATGTGAACCAACTCGTCAAACGGGTACAGGTTCTATTGGAATAGATTTGGGTTGTAAAGACGCGATAACTCTTTCGACTGGTGATAAAATTCCTAAACCAGACTTTATTAAGGAGGGACATAAAAAGGTCAAGGTGGCTTCAAAGCGTTTGAGACGCAAGAGAACCCCTAACAGGAACAAGAAAGTTAAAGCCTCAAGACGCTGGAAAAAGGAATGGAAGAGAGTTTCTAAACTCCAACGGAAAGTCACCCGACAGCGGGAAGATTGGCTGCACAAGACAACCAGCGATATAGTCAGCAGTAATAGCCTAATCGCTGGTGAACAGCTAAATGTAAAAAAAATGACAGGCAAAGCCAAGAAGGGTAAACGAAAACTACAGAAAGCTGGATTAAATAGGTCTATCCTTGACGTTGGTTTTGGTATGATTGGAGACCTGTTAACCTATAAAGCGGCTGAAGCTAATGGCTTCTATGTCGAGTCACCAACACAGAAACTCAAACCTACTCAGCGATGTGCTAAGTGCTGGGAACTGACTCCCAAGACCTTAGCAGATAGAGTTCATGTTTGCTCTAATCCCGACTGTAATCATGTTGAGGATAGAGACGTAAATGCTGCTCAAGTCAACGAGATTTGGGCAAGGGGGCAGGAACTGTCCTCTTTAGACGCCGAGTTGCCTAGCTCTACTGCATACGGAAGTATGAAGCAACTAGGGGCGAAGAAACGTCAGAAACAGCGACTTCAACGAAGTAAGTCGCCGTAGTTCATCGTGTCATGCTGGTCTGATACATATAAATAAAGAAACGTAAGTGAGGAGCTAGAATCTTGAAAAAGGTAGAAGCGATTATTCGACCCTTTAAGCTTGATGAAGTTAAAATCGCCTTGGTCAACGCTGGAATCGTCGGGATGACGGTTTCGGAAGTTCGGGGATTTGGACGCCAAAAAGGTCAAACCGAACGCTATCGAGGTTCTGAATACACCGTTGAGTTCCTGCAAAAGCTCAAGGTGGAGATTGTCGTCGAAGATGCCCAAGTCGATATGGTAGTAGAAAAAGTTATTGCTGCTGCTCGCACGGGTGAAATTGGCGACGGAAAAATCTTCATCAGTCCCGTTGAGGAAATTGTCCGGATCAGGACGGGTGAACGGAACCTGGAAGCTGTTTAAACTAACTTATGAATTATGGATTAAGAATTGATTTTTCTAATTCATAATTCATAAAATTTGGTTGAACTGGGGAAGGAGTAACTCAAAGGCTTTGCCACGGTGACTGTAGCGTCGCTTCAGTTCCGGAGTCATTTGGGCAAAGGTTAATCCTTGTTCTGGCACGTAAAAAATCGGATCGTAGCCAAAGCCACCTGTACCCAAGGGAGCCTTGAGGATTTCACCTCGGCACACGCCCTCCACTTCTAAGGCGATTGTGCCATCAGGACGAGCGATCGCGATCGCACAAACAAACTGCGCCCCCCGATTGGACGTATCCCCCAGTTCGGACAGCAACCGCTGAATCCGTTCTGTATCGGTTTTGCCGTAGCGTGCTGAATAAATACCCGGCGCTCCGTTCAAAGCATCTACTTGCAAGCCAGAATCATCGGCGATTGACCATTGACCCGTGGCTTGGGCGACACCTAACGCCTTGAGACGAGCATTAGCCGCAAAGGTATCCCCCGTTTCCTCAATCTCGATTTCCGGTGGCTTAAGCTGCAATTCCCAGGGCAAATCACCGAGATATGCCTGCATCTCGCGTAATTTACCTGGATTTCCAGTGGCAACAATTAGGTTGGTCATTTGTCATTTGTCATTCGTCATTTGTTAGGAAACAGGGAATAGGGAATAGGGAACAGGCAATAGACAACACCTCGGCTTCGCTCGGTGTGTCTTATGGAATAGAGTAATGGGCTATAGAAATTTTGTCTCCCATCTCCCCCTGCTCTCTCACCCCTGATTCCTATTTGCCCAATCTTTTGCCCAACTGAGGGTTTGACGAACTTGTTCTGGAGTCGAGGCTTCACAGTAAAGGCGTAAGACGGGTTCGGTGCCACTGAACCGAATCAGTAACCAGCTACCATTGGCTAACCGGAACTTGTACCCGTCGATTGTCTGACAATCAACAACCGCTTGACCATCAATCTCAGTGGGGGGTTGGGTTTGCAGTTGGTTGAGTAGACGCGATCGCTCATCCATTCCCGCTAGATGTAAATCAATGCGGTCATAAACTGAGGTATAGCCAACTTGCTCTTGTAAGCTTTGGTAAAGTTGGCTTAAATCCATACCCGATTCCGCGATCGCTTCCAACAGATACAGGGCAGAGAGTAAGGCATCGCGTTCTGGGATATGTGTCCCATACCCAATTCCACCGGACTCTTCACCTCCCAGCAAGACTTGGGTAGAAACCATGCGATCAGCAATATATTTGTACCCAATGGGGGTTTCGTGGAGAGGCAATTGATAAAGTTGAGCAATTTGGGGAATTAAATCCGAACCACTAATTGTTTTTACCACTTCCCCTGTCTCTTGCCGTCGGGATGCTAAATGTTCAATCAGAATAGGGATTAGAATTTGAGAACTGAGGAAATTGCCTTGTCCATCCACTGCCGCGATGCGATCGCTATCTCCGTCAAAGACCAATCCTACCCGTAAAGCCGCCTCTGCTTGTCGTCGGTGGGTACGGATTTGGCGAAAGAGTTGAGACAGATAACGGGGCAAAGGTTCCGGCGCACCGCCACCAAATAAGGGATCACGGGAGCTATTGAGTTCCTGAATCGGTACATTTAAAATTTTGCTCAAGCCCCCTGCGGCTGCGCCATGCATGACATCGGCAAAGACAGTCAATTTACCTTGGCTAATCAGGTTCTGAATACTCGCCAAATTTATTTTTGAGCGCAGCGCATCACAATAACTCGACCAAGGATCAAAGGATTGGATTTTACCTGGCGTTGGCGCTGAGGTTGGGGGTTGAGCGAGTTTGGCTTCAATTTTTTGGGTAATTTCTGGCGGAACTGATCCCCCAAATGCCCCCTTCACTTTTAATCCCAGATAACTGGCTGGGTTATGGCTAGCCGTTAGAACCAAAGCACCTAGAGCATTCTGGTTATTTGCTACCCAGCTAAATGCCGGAGTGGGCGCGTAACTTTCAGAAAACAACACATCAAATCCCAGGGATTGGACAACCTCCGCCGTCTTTTTGGCAAAGGTTTCTGCCATAAAGCGCCGATCATAACCCACCACCACAGTCCGGCTACCGCTGGTTTTGCCATAACACTCAGCCAGAACTTGAGTAGCGGCTGTTGCGACTAACGCCACACGCTCAAAAGTAAAATCGGCGGCGATCACACCTCGCCAGCCGTCTGTGCCAAACTTAATTTCATTCATAGTCCCTGCTCAAAAATAAGAATAATAAGATAAAGTGCTAAGACTGACGGCTGGATCTTAGCACCTGTTGCCCCAACTGTCTTGTTGGCGCAACATCGTTTAACCTAATCTCCAAGACGTTTCCCGCCGTAATCTCGCTCCGCAAGCGCTAGCTCGCTTTAGGGTTGTTGAATCTCAGAGATGGCTGCTTCCGGGAAATTTGTCAGCAGCGATCGCAGCTTCATCCGTGCCACATAAGGCCAACCCCCTAATTCTTCAATATCTTTGAGCAGCGCATACAGGGTTTGTCGATTGTCGGGTAACGAGTCTTGAAATAGACCATCTCGGATCTCGCGGTGCGCCTCTTCCAGCGTCCGCAGCAGAGCCAGCAGTGTTAATGTATCCCCTTTATGCTTATCGGCTAACGCCCAAATCTCCGTCCTTAGAGCTTGTAATTTGACCTGTAGATCCTGAGCATCTAACTCATCACTAAAATTCATCCTACCCCTGTCAATCTTCGTTGTTTCTTGCCACCTGCTTGATTGAAAGCGTAAAAGTGTCGCTTCCCGTGTACAATGCTAGAGAAAAGCTAAGGTTCACGCTTTCGGCATCCTGTAGGGAACAAGGCTTTAGTAAGCCACCGTTCGATCTACTAAGCGATCACCGATAACCAGCGTGTGACCAAAACTATACCATGGTGTCAACGACCGCACACCTAATCGCAGGATCAGGTGTAGGCTCTTCAAAGCCTGTTGACCATGGGAGTAATCCCAGTGCGGCAATTTCGTCGGGCGTTGCCCACCTGCTTCGCTATCGGACGCTGACCCTCCGGGTTCTCCTCGTCCGCACCTTTGCCGCATTTCATTTAAGGTGGAGTGAATTTAAGGTGACTTTCGTTGATATGGTAAGGATAGTTGCGGTTTTATTTATATAAACCACAGCCTGATTCACTAACTAATCACCATAAAAAAATTTTTCTTGTTTTAGAGATTGACGATTGAGGTTGACCATGAGGTATCGCGCATTGATTGTTGCCTTTTTGGCATTGTGTCTGGGGGTGTTAACGGCTTGTTCAGAAGCAACAGCGACTAGTCCTGATCAATTGACCTACGACCAGATTAGAAATACGGGCTTAGCGAATTTATGTCCCCAGCTCTCAGAAACAACTCGTGGTTCTATTCCCATTGAGTCTGATAAGTCCTATCGAATTGTCGAGCTGTGTTTACAGCCAACCAGCTTCTTTGTCAAGGAAGAACCGACAAATAAGCGTAGAGAGGCAGAATATATCCCAGGTAAGTTATTGACCCGGGCTACCTCTAGCCTAGATCAAGTTGAAGGTTCCTTGAATCCTGGAGAAAATGGCAGCCTTATCTTTACTGAAGAGGATGGCATTGACTTTCAAGCGATTACAGTACAGCTACCTGGAGGCGAACAAGTTCCCTTCATGTTCACAATTAAAAGTTTGGTTGCCACAAGTCAGCCAAACATGACAAGCGTGAATACGTCTACTGACTTTGAAGGGGAATTTAAGGTTCCGTCTTATCGAGGTGCTGTGTTCCTCGATCCCAAAGGTCGTGGTGTAGCATCTGGCTATGATAATGCGATCGCACTGCCTTCCAAAGCGGATGAAGAAGAATTTGTTCGCGCTAACGTTAAGCGCGTAGAGACTCGCTCGGGTGAGATGTCTCTACAGGTTTCTAAAGTGGATAGCTACACCGGAGAAATTGCGGGTACCTTTGAAAGTAAACAGACGGCTGATACTGACTTAGGTGCTGAAGAAGAACCTGAAGAAGTCTTGATCCGAGGGATCTTTTATGGTCGCGTTGAAGCTGAATAGGCTTAGTGGTTAGTGCTTCGGTACTAAACCGTCTTTGATCTAATAATTAGGGGCATGGGGATAGTCATGTCCCTTTTTGACAAAGCCGAACTGTTGTAGAGACGCAGGCAACGTCTCTACCTTACCTGTTCCCTGACAAACATGAAGAAAGGTTAAGCAAATTTACAAATTTTAACCTTAACTGGATTTTGCACTCACCCAAGACCTTGGTAGACTCAATATGCAGCTCTAAAAAATCGGCGCGGGTCGAGTCACCCCCCAATTGCCATATTCTCAAGTCCAAAATCCTAAGTAAAAGATAACGAGTAAAACAAACATGGTAGATACCCTTAAAAAACCTAGCTTTGAAGAAATCAGACCTGGCGTTAAATCCCCGGCGAAGGAGACCATACTGACGCCTCGGTTCTACACGACGGACTTTGAAGCCATGGCGCAGATGGATATCTCGCCGAATGAGGATGAGCTATTGGCGATTCTAGAAGAGTTCCGTGCGGACTACAATCGCCACCACTTCGTCCGGGACGCTGAGTTTGAGCAGTCTTGGGAGCATATCGACGGTGAAACCCGCCGCTTGTTTGTGGAATTTCTGGAGCGTTCCTGTACAGCAGAATTCTCGGGATTTTTACTGTACAAAGAATTGGGTCGTCGGATCAAAGATAAAAGTCCGGTGCTGGCAGAATGTTTCACCCTCATGTCTCGTGATGAAGCACGTCATGCTGGTTTCCTGAACAAGGCGATGTCAGATTTCAATCTGGCATTGGATTTGGGATTTTTGACCAAGAATAAGAAGTACACCTTCTTCCAGCCGAAGTTTATCTTCTACGCCACCTATTTGTCGGAGAAGATTGGCTACTGGCGGTATATCACCATTTATCGACATCTTGAAGCCCATCCTGAAGACCGGATTTACCCCATCTTCCGGTTCTTTGAAAACTGGTGTCAGGACGAAAATCGTCATGGGGATTTCTTTGATGCGATCATGAAAGCCCAGCCGCAAATGTTAAATGATTGGCAGGCGAAGTTATGGTCTCGCTTCTTCTTGCTCTCAGTATTTGTGACCATGTATCTAAATGACATCCAGCGGTCTGGTTTCTATCGGTCGATTGGTTTAGATGCCCGCGAGTATGATAAGCATGTGATTAAGAAGACCAACGAAACGGCAGGACGGGTATTTCCGGTGATTTTAGATGTGGAACATCCTAAGTTCTACGAACGTCTAGAAGTCTGTATTGGCAATAACGAAAAGTTAACGGAAATTGCTAACTCCAACAGTCCAAAGTTCGTGCAATTTTTCAAGAAGCTGCCCTACTATGTCTCTAATGGCTGGCAGTTCCTGAGACTCTACCTGATCAAGCCCATGGAAGTTGCTTCTCAACAGGGCGTGGTTCGTTAGATAACTCAGTTCCAGATAGCATGGTATGATGGCGCGTCTGGAACGACCTCAAATTTGTCTCCGCTAATTTAATAAAATCTTCCCTCGTTGACCTTTTTTGATGGATAGCGAGGGTTTTTCCTCTAATACTAAACTCGGCGGATTTGGTATCATGTTTAACCGAATTTTTGAATTTTAATCCGCGAATAAACAAGACTTAACGTTGAGTCAATAATATACTAGCTAACGACATCTTCTTCAGTTATTACAGCAGCCCTTGTTAACCCAGTGATAGTATCACTGGGTTTTTTGCCCACCAACTGCGATTAATAAACCAATGCTCTACCATTGCATACATTCTCCGGCTTTTAATTCAGAAAATAAACGCTCCTCAAAATCAGGTTGATATAATTTCATTGTTTTAAGGATGAATTATAAATTAGGAATAATTTATTGCTTCTGCCAACGCGCATCCACCCCACGTCCCTGACAAGTCAAACGTCCAGCATCCCGCTCCCGACGCAAGATACGACGAATCAAATCAATCCCCACCGTTGGACATCGCTCCTGCAACTCTCGAATCGAAAACTCCCTAGGCAAATTGTTAATCACATCCAACACCATTGCCGTTTTCGTTCCCCTCGTAGACGTAACCACCCCCACCCTTGTCTCAAACTCCCGATACGCCGACAGCACCATCACTCCCAAAAAATATTCCCACCATGGTAATAAGTTATGCTCTCCTTCATGCCAACCTTGGGAAGACTGGTAAAGCGTATCATAGTAACTTTCCTTAGTTCTCTCGACAATCCGCTCCAAACTAATAAACCGCCCCACCTCATAACCCGCTTTATAAAGTAGCAATAGGGTAATCAACCTTGCCATTCGCCCATTTCCATCTAAAAACGGGTGAATACATAAAAAATCCAGAACATAGGTCGGAATAAGCAATAACGGCTCGATCTCACTCGACTGCCAAAGGCGATTAAACTGGTCATGCAAACGTTCCATTGCCACAGGCGTCGCATAAGCGGGAGTCGGTCGAAACCTGACCACCTTAGTCCCATCCGGATAGGTGGCACTAATTTCATTATCCACCGTTTTCCAGCGCCCCCCTGTATTAACAGCAAACTGGTAAAGGTCACGATGAAGTTGTAAAATAATATTCGGCGTAAACGGAATATGGGCATAGCTAGTGTGAATCGTTGTCAGGACATCCCGATACCCAGCAATTTCCTGTTCCGAGCGATCGCGTGGTGTTGTTTTTTCCGTAACCAGCTTCTTAATCCGCTCCAACGGTACAGTAATCCCTTCAATCCGGTTGGAAGACTCCGTACTCTGAATCACCGCCGCTTGGCGCAACGTTTCCAGAACTTGGGGCGCTTGTTCCTTAAACAACTCCTGCTTACCCTTATACTCTCCAATCAAGCGAATCGTTTGCAGCAGTCTTTGATTAATCGGTTGCTGTTCAATGAACCCTTGTTCAAATGATTTCATGTTAATGTTGCCTCATAACCCCGGATTTCTCACCACAATTGCCCAAAGGCTCATACAACCTGGATCAACCGTAGAATAAGGCTTTCAACAGTCAAAATTCCGGGTTGGTCGAAAATGCTCGAAACCTAATCCAGGTAAAGGTTTCGACGACTCAGATGGCAAAACTTGTGAGAAATGCGGGACCAAATCATAGATCATGGTGCGTTGCTCCCAACATCGCTGTTAGACATTGCTGCCCTGCGCCACTTATCTAGACTAAAGTAAACGCTTATTTTGAGCGTATTTTGGGGGAGTCCATGTTGTTACTGAGCTTGTCGAAGTATCCCAACGCGCTCATCAAAGATTACAGCGTGGGACTTATAGCTCCCCCAAACCCCCTCGCCAAGTTAACTAAACAGTCCAGTTCCCATTGCA
>NZ_JBKHHI010000079.1:0-20256 GCF_046539235.1 Coleofasciculus sp. | reverse complement strand
CTAGTAATACCCCGATTTCTTGAAGAAGTCGGGGTTCTAATTCGTATTGCTGATAACGTTGAATATTTTACCAAGGTGATAAGACACATCATTTAGTAGAGACGTTCCGGCGGAACGTCTCTACAACAGTTCGGAAAGTCCTAATCGATGTGTCTACTGCTATAAAACTACAGCTAAACAAACCTGCCGGAATAGGTTACATTCAAGAAAAGTAAGTTTTGAAACAGATGGTGAGAGAACCAAGTGCTATAAAGGAATATGAAGCTGTTCGCGATCGCATGAAAACTGGAGACTTGATTGCTTTCTCCGGTAGGATCTGCATTTCCCGTGTGAATCAGTGGGTAACTCAATCTCCCTACTCCCATGTCGCCATGGTGGTTGAGGTGGAGATGGGGGGTGGATTTGGCAAAAGTGTCCTGATTATCGAATCAGCCGCCCCCCAGACGGATCGAGATCCCATAGGTAGAAAAGCGATTAAAGGAGTCCAAGTTAATTGGCTTTCTCGACGGTTAGATATGTATAAGGGCAAAGCCTGGTGGCTACCCTTAAATGAACCCATTCCTCCCGATAACTTACTCAAAATGCAGATGTGGTTGAGACAAACCTATAATGAACGCAGACCTTTCGCGACACTACAAGCGGCAAAAGCAGGGTTGATGCTTTTGAATAAGTTGGGGTTAGGAAATAAACTGGATCTTTCAGCTCTATTTTGCTCAGAACTAATTACCGCCGCGTTACAAATTGCAGGTGTAGTTGATCCCTATATTAATCCCTCGAAGCAGACACCAGTCGATGTGGTTAATTTTCCTTGCTTTGCTAAACCCCCAATTTTGATTAAGCCTTTTCCCTCTCGGTCTAAAGATGAAGCAGATTAGTGAGGGAGGAGATCAATCCTCTGTAGATTCATCAACTGAGAATGCCGATTCGGGAGGATTTTCAACCGTTATATCCAGTTGATAATCAATCGGTTCATCCGCGTCAGATACCACAACAAACTCATAAAACCCCGATTCCGGTAACTCCCCAGAGAAACTGCGATCGCGCGAATCTTCCAGGAAGATTGTATTACCTGTGGGACTGTAGATGGAGAATAAGGCATTGGCGGCGGTGGAGAGATCCACATCCATAACCTGATCGGCTGATAGCTGGGCGGTAAAGGCTTTACCTTCTCCCGGTTGGAGGGTGCCACTCATTTGTTGACTCCTATCACCCGATTCAAAGACAATCCGTTCTAAAGCTTCTCTGGATTGCAAAGCCTTGACGCTATCCGCAACAGTGGCTTGCCAGATTTGACCCATGGGTTGATCCAGAAATTCCGATCCAGTTTCGCCTTCTTGTTTAGGGAAGACGCGGAAAAACTTAGCATCAGCGATGTCATACAATGTCCGACTACTCACACGTAGGCGATTGACTCTTGCTTTCCAGCGATCGCGATCCGTTTGATCATAACTGCCTAATTGTGCCTTAGCTTGAGGACTCAGATCAAGCTGTTCGATCTGGGTGAGTAAATTTGCTGCGATTCTATCCCAGGCTTCTCTGAGTCTGGCCTCGTCTGGATCAGTACTTAACGAAGATCCCCGTTGGGCTGGATACTCATTCCAAAACGCTTGATCGACTAAACTGACATAAAAGTCATACTCGATACCCAGATTCATCCGTCGCTGTCGCAGGGTTTGCTTGCGCTGTTGTTCTTCCTGGGAAAAGTCCGAAGAGGGTTCGGGTTCATCATCCTCCTCCGGTGAAATCACGGGATTCTCAAAATCTTCCTGTGTGGGTGTAGCCTCCCGTTGTTGCGATCGCAGTTGCGACTCAATCCAGAGATTACCCGCCCACCAGCCAAAGCCACCTGCTGCCAGAATTAACCCTAGTGCTAGGATCAATTTCCCTATCCAGCCTAAGGCGGCGTTATTATTGCCACTGGGCGCCGACCTTTGGGCAACAGGGGTAGGGGGGGATGATGGCGTCGGTGCAATCCCAGCGGGTGCAACAGCGACAGTTGCTTGGGTCTGGGGTGATGGCGGCGGCGGTGGGGAGTATGCGATCTGGGGGGATTGAGATGTCAGGGCTTGTAAGACTTGATTAGCACTTTGAGGGCGATTACGGGGATGGGGTTGCAGTAGTTGTTCGAGAACATGGCTGAGAGTAGGGCTAAGGGGAATGGCACTAAAGTGCCTACTACGAACCCAGGTTAAGGTTTGGGGATCGATGAATTCAGAGGGTTCTTTCCCGGTGAGTAACACCAAGACTGTTGCCCCTAAAGCGTACAAATCGCTACTGGCAGAAACAATCCCCCCTTGCATTTGTTCGTGGGGGGCATAACCCACTTTACCTAAGCGCGTAGCGGTAGCTGGGGATGATGCCATCACCTGAGAGGCTACCGTAGCCGCGATTTGCTTAACCCCACCAAAGTCAATCAGTACAGGCAATCCATCCTGTTGACGGATGATAATATTCTCCGGGGAAATATCTCGATGAATCACGCCGAGGGAGTGGATATAGTCCAAAACTGGGAGAATTTGGCGTAATAGTTTGAGAACTTCGGTTTCGTTAAACCGTAGTCCCTGATTCCGGCGTGCCTCTAGGATAGCGCGGCAAGTTTGTCCAGCAATATAGTCTTGGACTAAAAACAGGCGTCCTTCTCCATTCTGCTTCACTCGCAGCAGTTCTCGGAACTGAGGAATTTGGGGATGTTTCAGCTGATAGAGAACCCCAGCTTCTCGTTCAAACAGTTCTGAGGCTTTCTGTAAGGCAAACGTCCCTTGCACTTGGGGGGCGAATTCCTTTAACACACAAGCTTCACCGAAGCGATTCAAGTCTTGGGCTAAATAGGTGCGTCCAAATCCGCCATGTCCCAATTCCCGCACAATCCGATAGCGTCCCGCCAAAGCCAGTCCCGACTCCCTGTTGCCATTTTCTGCTTGCTCCAGTTTCTCACCACAGTGGAGACAAAAGCGACTATTCGGGGGATTTTCGTGACCGTGAGAGCAATGTAAGGGCTTCATGAATCCAGAAGTGGGCTATGTGAGTGAAGAAGGCGGACGGTGGGCAAAATAGGAATGACCACTAAAATCATTACATGGTAGTCATTGTAGCCTCTGGATTTTTATGGACTTCTATCATGTCCGCGTCAACCTGCGGACTAGCGCCGTCTCCTGAACTCGCGGCAGACTACTGGGGAGCCAGTCTAGGATAGCCCAAAACGCTCAAGTAGGTCAGGAGCGATCGCGAAATCCAACACATTATTCTAAAACCCGTGATACACCGTAGGGTGGGCATTGCCCACCAGCTAAAATTTGGGATTAGTTGGGTTCGTAGTAGGGGCTTCAGCCCCTAATTTCTTTCATGGGCATCAGGCTAATCCATCTTGCTAAGATGTGCCACGCCACTACTGAAATCGGTTGAATCGGGCGCACGTCGGTGCGCCCCTACGGTTTCCATTCATCTTGCGTAGGTAAAGTAAAATAACACTTGTGAAGCCAACGAGGATATCAAGTCAATATTAGGAGTGTTTTATGCACCTGCAACGAATTCGAGTTCCTGATTTTCGGGTTTTAAAGGATGTTGACATTACCTTTGAAAAGGATTTTGTTCCCAGGATTTTTCCTCTGGGTAGTCTAAATGGTGGTGGTAAGAGTACACTATTGCAATTAATTTTTACTCTACTTCACTGCTCGACTGATCCAGAAAAGAAACCTTTTTTGCAAAATCTGCTATATGGATTCAATCTTCGTGAAGACTCTCCTAAGAGGACTTTGGCTATCATTGATATTTGGGATAAGGACAAAGTTGTAAGCATCGAGTTTTTTGTGTGCCAAGACTCTGACATTAAAAGTTGCTTGTCATTAAATGATAAGCCAGAATTAATTGACAATTCATGGTTAAAATTCTCTGCTTCAGAAGACTTAGAAGATTTAAGCTTTAAAATTTCCGTCTTAGAAAAAGCGATTGACAGTTTAGATAACATAAAAATGACAATCGCAACAACATTCGACGACGATTTATTTAACAATAAAGAAGCGGAATTAATTGTCAAATCAAAAAAAATATTAATGGACTTACAAAAACTGGGCATTTTTCCTAACAAAATAGTTACTCCTTTGTTAGAAAAGCAAAAAATCCCGATAGAGCAGGCTATTCGTATATGCGCCAAACGACTAGATCTATATCGTGGTTTAATTGAAAAATATAAATCCGTATTGCCCAGAATAAAAGAATACATGAAACAAGAAAATTTGCTATTTATTCTTAAGAATAAAACTTCTATTAAAGACACAAAAAGCGAAAATGTTTTACTTTGTAATATCAAACTTAATGAATTTAAAATTGATGATATAGACGATAAAATTTCTGAAAACAAAACATTTTTAATTCATTTATCACAGAAAACATTTCTTGCCGCCCCTTCAACTCAAGTGTTTCTTTTTATGGAACAAGAAAAGCGAAGTTTATTGTTTAAAAGTCAAGCAATTGAGTCTGATAATTATTATTCGCAAATTCAAGCTGCTAAATCTCAACTCATGAATTTATTTACTTATGATTTTCTGGCTGTAGACATTCTGATACAAGCTTTTAAAGATGCTCGCGATCGCGATTTCAGAGAAGCGATAGAAACAGGAGAGTATGGCAATTATTATCAGAGACTTAAAAATGAGTTAAACCAGATGTTATTTAATAAAAAGATCAATATAGATAAAGACTTTAATGGAGTGAACTTCACACTAGATAGAAATGGTGAGACTATCAAACTCTCTCCCGAAGACCTTAGCCATGGAGAGTTAAAACGGTTAAGCATTTATATGTGGCTCAAACATCATAATATAGAAGATGCTATTGTATTAATGGATGAAATAGAAATCGCATTTCACCCCGATTGGCAATATCAAATTATTCAAGATTTACAAGAATGGGCGCCGAATAATCAATATATTCTGGCAACCCACTCCTACGAACTCTGCCAAGCCCTGACTCCTGCCCATGTTAAAGAAATAGAACCGAAACTTATCAAGCAAGCCCCTGAAAACTAGACATGAGTTTTAGTCCAGAACAGTTACAACGACACTGTGAAATAATTCTTAATTCTCGCAGAATCCGGAATAAAATAGTTGTTCTCTGTGAAGGTAAAGGGGGTGTCTGGGATCTGGAGGGTAGACCATCACCTCAATCTTATGGAAGAATGGAGGAAATGCCAGATGCTAACTTTTATAGTGCCTGTGTTCCTAAGTGGTGGCACGAGCATCGACCTGTATTTTTTAATTGTGGCGATCGCACAGATGTACTCAATACTTACTCCACTTTATTACAGTTACACGATAAAGATAGCGCTAAATCCTATTTAAGTCCAGAAAAGCTGTTTGCGATTGTTGATTTAGATTTGCAACTTAAAACCATTGATGATTATCCGTTTCCAGATACAGAGACAATTTTTCAGGACTTGTATGAACAAGCCAAAGTCAATCCTCAAAATGCAATAAATCATCGGATCTGGGTGACAGGGTTTATCTATAAGGAGTCTTACTTTCTGTTCCCCGAACTCCAACCTGTATTTGATAAATTTTTAGCTACTCCAATTTATAAAGATAATCCTGCTTTGCTGCAAAGAATTTATATTGATATGGCAGATGGAATCAGTAATGATGCTAATTTACGAGATAACTTACAACGAGCCTCAGAACGTATTCGCTACTGTTCGGGATTAAATTGTCAGGGAGTGAATGAGTTGCGAGATTCCTGGAGAAATCAGTTTCAAAATGCCCCAGATGAGCAACGGAAGCAGGAGTTGATTTTTGCTTTATTGACGATTAAAAAAGCGAAGGAATACTGGAACCAATTTCATCCCCCTACTTATTGGAGTCGTCCGATTGAGGTTTATCGAGATCAACTTTCTTTGGAAATAGGGCGATTTTATGCCGAAAAAAGTAGTGATGTTCAATATCATCTGCCGTTTTTCTTGAAAACCTTATATGAAAAGGATTGTCAGCAGCGCAGTTAACCAGGTATCTGATGACAAGAAAGTATCATTAAGCTGTTCGGCATTTAAACCTTAATGTTAATAATGGTGAAATCCTTGCCGTAGTGCGTTAAGCGAAGCCATGCCGCAGGCTTTGCATCTTGCTCGCTACATCAAGCATCTTGCTCGCTACATCAAGCATCTTGCTCGCTACTAATACCCATATTTAAATGCATGACAGCTTACAATGGCGGGGGTGCATATCCACTGGGTAGGGGCGCACCGACGTGTGCCCGATTTAACGGTAAAATCTATTCAACAATTTTAGTTGGGTTACCTCAGTAGTGGCGTAGCATATCTAAGCAAGATGGATTAGCATTACGCAAAAGAAACCCATACAATTAGGGGCTCGCATCCCCTACTACAAACCCAATCTACCAGCATCGGAAGCGCGATCGCACACCGTACACCATGCCCCGACACTCTTGCTGTTAAAATTTGTTTTGAGTAAAAAGTTTATAGATCAGCCTATGGCATCGTTAAAAAACGTTTTAGTATCGGGGTTGCTGCTGTTTGTGCTATCTCCCCTAGTGGCTTGTTCGCCGGCGTCTGATTCCGCCTCCTCGACGGGGAATCAGACAACCGTTGAACCGTTAATCGCCGGGGCGATTCCCGATCAAGATCCGGAAAACTTGCAACGGCTGTATGACAAGTTAGCGAATTACCTGGAAACGGAGTTAGGTGTACCCGTCGAATATAAACCTGTAACCGACTATGCAGCGGCGGTGACAGCGTTTCGGGTAGGGGATCTGGATCTCGTCTGGTTTGGCGGATTAACCGGGGTACAGGCGCGATCGCAGGTTGAAGGCGCAGAGGCGATCGCCCAACGGGATATTGATGCTGAATTTACCCGTGTATTTATTGCTAATAAAAATAGTGGACTGCAACCGATTCAGGATATCCAAGAATTATCCAAATTAATATGAATCCCTATAAGAATCAGAAGGTCTGCATTGTCACCGGTGGTAATTCAGGTGTAGGCTTGATGACTGCTTTTGGTCTCGCCCAATTCGGTCATCATGTATTTATCGCCTGTCGCTGTGCAAGCAAAGCCGAGAAAGCTGTAAATTATATTCGCTCCTCCACCGGAAATCTAAACGTTGAGTTTCTGCCACTTGATTTAGCATCACTTGATTCAGTTCGCCGATATGTGAAACTGTTTCAGGACAGACAGCTTCCGCTGCATCTATTAGTGAATAATGCGGGTGTCTTCAACACAAGAGGCACAACTCAAGAAGGGTTTGAACTCATTTGGGGAATTAACTATCTGGGTCACTTTTTATTGACAAATTTGCTATTGGAAACGCTTCAACATTCAGCACCCAGTCAAATTGTCATGGTGGCTTCTGACTTAGCATTACGCCCCACTTCTATCAAATGGGAGCGTTTTGTCAGGAAGACACCCTTGAATTTTATAGAACTGTATGCCGTATCAAAATTGTGCTTATTGATACTGACTCAAGAACTGTCACGGCGCTTAGAGAATACCAACGTAACGGTTAATGCGATTCATCCCGGATTTGTGCAGTCTAATATAACCTTAGGACATCGCTTAAGCAAGTATTTAGGCATAGGTATTTCACCTCAGGAAAGTGCTTCAGGTTTGCTTACTTGTGCAACATCTGCGGCTTTTGCCGATGTGAAAGGTAAGTTTTTTGATTACAAACAGAACGAAATCGAACTTCCTGATCTGGCACAAGATACTGAACTGGCGCAACAGTTGTGGGAACGGAGTTGTTTGTGGACAGGGTATAACCGATACCGTCTGACGACAACCCCCAACTCTAATACTACTGCTGGAGTTTTAGAACCCTATTCTCTTGCCTTGAGTCCCACTGAACTTGACTCGATTACCAAGACAATTATTGAAGATGTGTTACCAAAACCACCGATAAAAAATCATTTTTATGATCGTGCAAAGTTTTTATTTATGTTCAGATTTGGATCTATTTTTTTGCTATTAAACCAATTCCGCAAGAAAGAGTTTCACATGGAAAGACACCTTGATTCGGATGCTGTTTGGTCGATCTGCCAGGATAAAAATTTACGACAGAAGTTAAAAGAGTATTTGGGTGAAGAGTTATTGTTGTGGCGTTCTGAAATTTGGGTTAATTATCCTTCGCAACAACTGATTCCATTTTGGCATCAAGACTCCTATCCTAATCTGCTTCAAGGAGAAGGCAAAACTATTAATGTTTATATTGCGCTAACAGAGGTTAATGAATGGAATGGGTTTGAGTATATCCCTAATCTTCAACTCACTCCGGATGTCTCTGTGAAAATAAAAGACCCGTTTAGTGGCAATCGCTTGTTTGATTTGCCAGAAGACTTAGAACAGCAAGCCGTTCCTGTGGTTTTGCGTCCTGGAGAATTTGTTTTATTTACAGATCAACTCATGCATCGTTCGATTCGCAATACCAGTGGTCAAGTTCGGCTAGCCCTAACCCTGCGGCTTACTCAACCCTCTGTTCATATCGTGTCAAGCTATAGTCCTATTTACAGTAAGCCTGTCTTGTTATAAATCCTGCTAAAATGAAATATAAGTACCTGGACATAAATAAAGCATTTATTCAAGTTAGGAGACATTTCAAATGTCCTTTAAAAAGTTTCTGGTAATTGGCACAACTCTAGTCTTGGTAGGGGGTGGCGCAGCCTATCTCTACGCCAAAGGTTTTTGGGGAGTAGCCGACACCCCAGCCGCCAGTGCTAAAGTTATCCCCGATGAAGCCGTGATGGTTGGCTTTATTTCCACTAACCCTAAACCCTGGATGCAGTTACAGCAGTTTGGGACGCCCGAACTGCAAACGTTAGTGAATCAAAGTCTGGAAAATTTACAAGCAGAAACCTTTAAGGATTCCCAAATTAGTTACGAGGAAGATTTAAAACCGTGGTTGGGGAATGTAATGGTCGCCGTTTTACCAACTCCTTCTCCAGAAGCTGTGGACGACTCCAATCTGTTGACAGTTATTACCATTAAAAATAAGTTTAGTCTGTTAAAATTTGCCAACCAGTTGAAAACTGAGGAAAAACTGGGAAAAACTGAGGAAATTGACTATAACGGGTTGACGATTGTGGAGACAATTGACGAGGGGCAAACCTTCTATTCAGTGGTGTTGAGACAGCATTTGGTCATATCTGAAGAATTGAAACCTGTACAATTAGCGATTGACAGCTATAAGGGCGAACCGTCTCTGGCTAGCGAAGGGAATATTGCCAAACTATTCTCCCAGGATATGGATCTGCTCAACCCCGTTGCCAAGTTTTATATCCCTGACTATACTGCCTTTGTGCAAGAGATGGTTGCCAATAATCCAGAGGTTGCACCCTTACCCCCCGCCACCTTAGAACAGTTACAAGCGTTTAAGTCAGTCAAAATGGGAATGGGGATTGATGACATGGGAATCCGCCTGAAAACCATCGCCAATGTTGAACCTTCGGAAATTCAAGTCGAATTTCAGCCCAATCCCGGTCAAATTATCAGTCAATTTCCCGCTTCAACGATGATGCTGTTAACCGGAAATGGAATTAGTCAGGGATGGGAAACAATGAGCCGATCCGCCCAAACCGATCCCCAATTACAGCAAGGACTCAACAGCCTCAGAAGTGCCGCCAATAGCATCAATTTAGATGTGGATCAGGATATCTTTGGCTGGATGGATGGGGAATTTGCCATCGGTGTGATTCCTTCCACCGAAGGGATACTCGCCCCCATCGGCTTTGGTGGAGTGATCGTCTTTCAAACCAGCGATCGCGCCACCGCCCAAGCTACGTTAACCAAACTTGATAGACTCGCCCAACAGAATACCATTCAAGTCTCACCCACAACAGTTCAAGGACAATCGGTTACCGAGTGGACAATTCCGGGACAAGGAACCTGGTTAGGACATGGTTGGCTAAACCAGAATTCACTGTTTATCGCTATTGGCGAACCAATAGTAGAAACAATGCTGGCGAATACTGAACCGTCTCTGGATCAGAGTGAGTCGTTTACTAGAGTAACAGAAGCTTTACCTGAATCTAACAGCGGTTACTTTTATCTGGATATGGATAAAGCGATGACTGTGGTGAATGGTTTTATCGAAAATACCACCCCAGACACACCAGAACCTGCACCCGATACCCAAACCGCTTTAGCTATTTTAAATTCAGTGCAAGGTATCGGCGGAACTGTGACCCAAGACAACCCATCTACTCATAGTTTTGAAATGATTGTTACTTTTGAACCTAAAACCGAAAACTAAGCAAAAAAAGGCTGAGGGCAAAAGACCATTACTCACCTTTCGCTCAAGCCACTATCCACCACCGACACCGCCTCCGTTCACATTACCTTGGGATCTACAAAAGTGTGATTGTGCCGTTTGGGTTGTGGATTATGGACAGATGCGATCGCGCCATTGTTATGTTTTATTAACTTTGGCGATCGGGTGGCGGGTATTCCTGACTGTGGGCTGGTAAACTGGATTGCAATTATCTTACTCAAAACTATTACGCTATCGTTATAGTTACTATGATTGTTGGTACAACCCAAGCGGCTGAAATTTTAAATATCTCCACGGCTCGACTGCGAGTCCTGCTCATTGCCGGCAGAGTCGAAGGCGCTTACAAGACGGGGAAGATGTGGTTAATGCCTCTATTTAATGGCAAACCTTGGATTAAGCCAGGTAAAAGAGGTCCGGCTCCGCGTTGGCTCAATCCCAGAAAACCAGCGAAAACGATCATTCACGTTAATTCGCACAGAATTCGACACAATCAAAAATACCAGGAACACCAGCCGGTGATTACGGTGAAGAAGTGGTGCGACAGAGCGCCGCAGAATGGCGGAAAGGAACAAGCACCCCAAACCAGCAATAGGAATGTCTATGGACATGAGGTGGAAATACCCGGAGGATGCCGGGTTGTGTATCGTCCTGATAGTCCCAGATGTGGTGCTAAGGTTTGGATCGAAACCTTATACAACGTCAGGGTGATTTCTTGGCAGGAGGACGGCTCGTCTTAATTAGCGAAGTTAGTCCATAGATTTCTGAGGAAGGAAAACTCTTAGTCTGGCATTAGCGGTGGCAATGTAGACCTGACAAAATTACCTCAACTGTTTAGTACTAGGTTGAGGAGAAACACTCGGCGCACTCGAAGTAACAATTGGTTGAGAGGAGTCTTCCAGACGCCCTGAGGACTCTACACGACTACAAGCACCTGTGGTTAAGGCTAAGGTGCCAGAAAGAAAGACAATGACGACGCGATCGCAAGATAACATAGGCTCAAACAGCTCTTGAGCAATTTATCTTTCATTATGAACGAACGCTTTCGTATTTTTCTATTACCATTTAAACGCTAAAAAATCAAGATCAATTTTGCTGCTCCGAAGGCAGACGACAACTGATCTTGCTCAGGCGGTGGGCAATCCACGATTATAAAAGTCACACTCTAATAACCTTCATCCATTCATTACCGTTTGGTGTAGGTGGCATTACGGTGAAGGCGGTTAGCATTTCAACCATCCAGGTGAAATCGACGCCCCAGTAATGCTTGTTTCCCTTCAAATTTCCTCATAGCTTCCTTCCCCCAGGCTGATCCAGTCGGGGGAATTTTCACGATCGCTGCCACCAATCCTCGCCAGTATTTCCATTGCCATGGGATATTGACATCTCCACTCCTTAAAAGAGAGTGGATTCTGAGCTGATGTTACGCCTCAGTCTTAAGACGCGAGGCTTCACATTTCTCACGATATGATCGTTTCAGATTAGTAAACAGGTCATACCGTTTCGGCAGTGCCAAGCTACCCTTACCCACCTTGGCTAGGTCTACCCCTAGCTGTGTGGCTACTTTTTTGATTATGTTTGCTGCCCCATTACAGTCAGCATTGATTAACTGACCGCTAGATGCTCTATACAAACCACGTTTCACTCTCGTCCCCGATGGCGTCCATCCTACGGGTTTTTCACCGTGCTTCGGTAATGAATCACCATCTAAGAATGATGCTTGGCTTGTATGCGCCTCCTCGGTCAGGGTTAATACAATCCCATATTCTCCTGCAAGCTGCTTGAGACGTTTAATCAGTCTGCCTGTGGGGATGGGCATGAAGTTTTGGTTCCCACGTTTACCCATCTGGGGACTGTTTTTCTGACCCTCATTCCAGCCGATAACCAGATTACCGATCCCGTCAGCCAAGCACCGATTAACGATAAATCGTGCTGCCTTATTGATGGCGTCCCTCATCTGGCTATTTCGCTTGCGTTGCACTCGGTCTAAGTTGCCATCCCAATAGAATTCGGACTTGCCCTGCTTGTACTTAGCTACTAAGCGGCAATACCCCTGATTCATTGACTTGAGCTTGTGCCCATCAATGATCAGACTCTTCCCTTGGGTTGATACCCCGGTTAACCAATTAGTGCCACCGTGGTCAAATCCCCAGGCTTGGGAATAATCCAGACTGGGGTTGACTTTGATGGGGTCTTTCCCGTCGTCTATCACCCAATCAATCCAAAACTCACCAAGCCAGGGGCGAACCGTCACTTGTTTGATCCAATCTGAATCAATGAACTCCGGCAATGGCAACTCAATCTGAGTAATTAATTCAGGCTTGGATTCTTTGCTAATAGATGGGCGAAAACATCCATCTTTGTAGGTTAGAGCTTGTCTGGGAAAAGTTACCGCCGCCAAGCCGCCTTTTTTCCTGTACTTAGGCAAGGATGGACGATTAACATCCCCCTGATAATAGGCGTTAACCAAGCCGTTATAACTTTTGATTGACCCACCTACAGACTTCAGCGTTTGCTGTGCAGATTGAGCAGCTAGTGCTTGATAATGCGGGTTAAGTTTGAGCTGCTTGTCTAGCTCAGGGTAAGTCGTGCGACACCTGTAAAGCTTCCAGCCACACCGAAACTCATCGCCGAGCCAATAAAAAGCCAGAGCGTTGGGCTGTTTTTCCCTCCACTGATAATGAGTCTGCCTGGTGTGATAAATTGCACAATTAATTAGACTATTGGCATTTTGGCATTGATCTATCCAGTACGCTTTTTCTTCATCCGTAAACTTAGCTTTAATTGGGATAGTTCGATACAGTTTGCATCACCTCCTTCTTTTGTTGAGTATAGTAGCTGCAACGGTATTTAGCAACAGCTTTCCGGAAGATGGCAAAACTTTCTAAAGAAGATTACGAGTACAGAAGGACAGCCAATTCAGTCTATTCGATCAACTATCATTTTGTGTTTGTCATCACCTGAGAAGAGAATTTCCAGACCTGAAAAAACTACCCGCACTGTGGACACCTACTTATTTTGTCGCCTCTACAGGGCAGGTCAGCAGAGGGATAGAGATCAGGAAAGTCAATCCAGCGTATAGCAGTCTGTTCGAGTTATTGTACTCTTAGAATAAAAATCAACCAACCATTAACAACACACTGCTTATGCCTATTTCAGCAGCTACACCAGCGCTTCTGGTACTAGCGGATGGAACATCCTACCAGGGTTGGTCTTTCGGTGCTTCAGGTACGGCGATTGGAGAAGTTGTCTTTAACACCGCCATGACGGGGTATCAAGAAGTGGCAACCGATCCCAGCTATTGTGGTCAGATTGTCACCTTTACCTATCCCGAACTGGGAAACACGGGAGTTAACCCAGAGGATGAAGAATCCGCCCATCCTCAGATCCGGGGTGCGATCGCCCGGAACATTTGTTGGCGTCCCAGTAATTGGCGCTCAACCCAGTCTTTGCCCGACTACCTCAAGGAACACAAGATTCCCGGAATTTATGGGATTGATACCAGGGCGCTGACTCGCAAACTGCGCTCAACCGGGGCGATGAATGGCGGTATTTCCACAGAAATTCTTGATCCGGGCCAATTGCTACAGCAAGTGCAAGCCGCGCCGAGTATGGCGGGGTTAAATCTGGTGCAGGAAGTGACCACAAAAGCGGTTTACGAGTGGTCTGAAACTACGGATAATCATTGGGAGTTTCGTCCCTCGGCAGAATCGGCGGCGGGTGAACCCTTAACCGTAGTGGCGATCGATTTTGGCATCAAACGCAACATTCTGCGGCGTTTAGCCAGCTATGGTTGTCGCGTGATCGTGGTGCCAGCGAATACGTCCCCAGAAGACATTCTCAAGTACAACCCCGATGGAATTTTCCTCTCCAACGGACCGGGTGATCCCGCGGCGGTGAGGGACGGGATTGAAACGACTAAAGCCTTGTTAGCACAAGAAAAACCCCTGTTTGGCATCTGCATGGGACACCAGATATTGGGTCTTTCTCTGGGTGCTGAAACCTTTAAGCTAAAATTTGGACATCGTGGGTTAAATCACCCGGCTGGGTTAAAGCAACGGGTAGAAATTACCAGCCAAAACCATGGATTTGCCATCAATTCTGAGTCCTTAGGGGCAGATGTGGAAATTACGCACCTCAACCTGAATGACCGGACTGTGGCAGGATTGCGTCATAAGACGCTACCATTTTTCTCGGTGCAATACCATCCAGAAGCGAGTCCGGGTCCTCATGATGCCGACTACTTGTTTGATCAGTTTGTCGAATCCATGCGATCGCACAAAGCCCCTACTTGAAGATAGAAGGCAAGGGGTAGAAGGTGGGTTATTTCCACGCCCATCCGACTAGATGTGGATGATCCGTAAACTTCTCGCTATACTATCGAATAGCTTAATCGCTGATAAATCACCAACCCATGTTGAATCGTTTAGTTAAGTACAGCTAGGAGGGTGTTATTCCTGAGCAACTCAACCTGACAGTCAGCTTAAGAGGGACTCGTGAGGTCAAAAGCAATTATCAACTTTTCCGTCTGACTGGATTGTTAGATGCCTTCTCAGAACCAACGTTTGCGAAGGTGATTGGTAAATCTGTCGATGAGGGACCGAAAAATATTATTTTGGATCTCTCAAAGATCGATTTTGTGGATAGTTCGGGCTTAGGAGCTTTAGTGCGTATAGCGAAAAAGGCTCAAACAGCTGAGGGAAAATTGCAAATTGTCACCAATGCCCGTGTGACTCAAACGGTGAAGCTAGTGCGTCTAGAAAAATTTCTCTCACTTCAACCATCGGTTGACGAAGCCTTGAAGAACGTCAAAAAATAATTGACCAAGAAAACTGTGGCACTCATCCCCTGACAGTCTGGCAGGGGATTTATCGTTATTTGCCCTGGAGCCTTTTACGATAAAATAGGGGCGGGCATTTAAACTGCCCTTGATTTCGTCTAACTTACATGGAGCAGCAGGAAGAGACGGCAAACAGCACAGATAATAACTCAGCCCTTTGGGGGACAGAAGCCCGATTTCGGCAATTGAATGCTGCTGCCGATCCCCAATGCCAAATCCAACAGATCTCACCGGCGGCGTTGGCTTATCTGGGAGATGCTGTGTATGAACTCTATATCCGCAGTCACTATTTACTTCCCCCTAAACGTTTATGTGATTATCATGATCAAGTAGTGGCTCAAGTCCGCGCCGAAAGTCAAGCGAATATGCTGCGATCGCTCGAACCTTATCTAACTGAACCCGAATTAGCACTATTGCGACGTGGACGAAATGCAGCGACTGGAACGTCACGACGCCTCAATCGCAAAATCTATCAACAAGCCACCAGCTTAGAAACATTACTGGGATATCTGTATCTAACTGATCCCCAACGTTTGACTCAGTTATTGGCGTATTTGAAACTCGATACCCCTTAAATCATCAGCACACTTTAATTAAATTATGGCTAATCAAGATCGCCGCTCTCACACTTCTAGCAAGCCAAAGCGAGGCAAGTTTCAACGTGACCAACGCCGTCCCTGCTCGAAAGGTAAATTTCCTAGGGATCAACGCTTCCCCGATAAACCTGTTCTCAAACGTCGCTGTGAGCCCCAACCGTCGCCGCCAGAACCAACGGAATCTGAGTCCAATTTGTCAGAAGATGTTGACTTACTCTATGGACGTCACCCTGTCCTAGCCGCCCTGGAAAACCAACGTCAGCTTAATCGGGTGTGGATTCTACCGCAGTTACGCTACGATCACCGCTTTCACTCATTACTACTGCAAGCTAAAGCCAACGGTACAGTTATTGATGAAGTTGATCCGCGACGCCTCAGCCAAATTACTGAAGGCGCCAATCATCAAGGTGTGGCGGCTCAAGTTGCGCCTTACTCCTACAAGGAGTTAGGTGATTTGATTCAAGCGGCCAAATCCACAAGCCAAAATCCCGTGATCGTCGTTTGTGATGGGATTACTGATCCCCATAATTTAGGTGCTATTATTCGTACTGCGGAAGCCTTGGGCGCTCAAGGTTTAGTGATTCCCCAACGACGAGCCGTAGGCGTTACCTCAACCGTGCTGAAAGTAGCAGCCGGCGCATTAGAAACCTTGCCCATTGCCAGAGTGGTCAATCTGAGTCGTGCCTTAGAGGAACTGAAAACCGCTGGGTTTTGGATTTATGGGACTTGTGCTGACGCTGGTAAACTACTACACACCGTTGACTTAAGCGGGTCGATAGTATTGGTTATTGGTTCAGAAGGTAGCGGTCTAAGTGTCTTGACTCAACGCTGCTGTGATGTATTGGTTTCGATTCCCCTGTATGGCAAGACTCCTAGCCTCAACGCTTCTGTCGCCGCCGCCATGACCTTGTATGAAACCTATCGTCAGCGTTGGGTCAATCCCCTGTATCTTGATGATCTCAGCAAAAATTCTTGGAAAAAGGAAACGTAAAGTAGTATAACAAAATGTAAACAACTGCAAATTAACAAGACCACATAGCATCCCATCGACTAGGTAAAGAGCATGAAAGAACTTTTGATCAACAGTCTCCAATTTTTAGGCTTGGCGTTTTGGGTAGAAATTGTCACAGATGATCCCCAATGCACCTACTATTTCGGTCCATTCTCCAGCAAACAGGAAGCCGAATCTGCTCAAGGCGGATATATTGAAGATCTAGAAAATGAAGGCGCTCAAGGGATTTCTGTAAATGTCATGCGCTGCAAACCGACTAACCTGACGCTTTTTGACGAAGAGTCGGAAGAGTTAAGGGTTAGTGCAAAAATACCAGTGTTCAGTGGAAACCTTTCCTAGAACGTCGTGTCAGGTGTTGGGAAGCTGAGGAAGCTGGGGGAGAAATATATACCCGATCCCTTTTTTAAGGTTCTTTTCACCCCTTGAGATCAACAACTTGAGTGTGGCGTTGAATCCAATCATCAATATCACTGAGTACCTGATCGGGAATTTCCCAAGGAAACAGGTGAGCTGTATGAGGATAACAACGCCACTCAGATTCTCTTAGCTGTTGAGCCGTTTCTTGACTCGATTGAGCGGTAATGTGGCGATCCGCTTCTGCCGCTAATACCAGACAGGGACATTGAATTTGTTCTAGGTCAGCCAGTCTATTGTATCTTGCTTTCAATGCTTGGTTAAGGGCATCAGTCGCCGCCTTAGAGGTTTGGAGATAGGCGGAAAAGGCTTCCTCTGCCAAATACTGGTAAGCTGTTGCACTATGGTTTTGGATGAGATAGCGATAGAGCGATCGCACCCCAAAGGTTTCAATGTTCCACCGCCATCCTGGAGAGACGCGATTCAAAATAGAGGCGATCCCGGTATAGAGATTATCCGGCCACGCGATCGCCGGATGGTTCCCTCTGGGTCGTGCGGCGGTGGCGATTAAAATTAAACCACTAACTCTCTCAGGTAACCTTAGCGCTAATTCCATGGCGAGAATGCCACCCAGAGACCAGCCGAGTACCAAACAACGATTGATCTGGAAGCGATTAAGTAAATCCTCCAAATCTATTAGGTGGTCACTCATCTGAAATCCTTCTACGGTACGACTGCGACCATATCCTCGCAAGTCAGGAGACAAGGTTTGGAATCGTTGAGATAGGTGGTCGGTAAAAACCGACATACAACGCCCCGATCCCGGATGACCATGCAGGCAGAGAATCGGAAAGCCTTGACCTTGACAGTAAACGTTAAGTTGAACAGGTGGCGAGATTCTACCTATCAACAATTCTGTAAACTCCTCCACAAAAGTTCTGGAAAAATCCGTAAAAATGCTGTTTTCGATCAGCCTTATGGCGGATGACAATTGACCTAATGGTTGAGTAGGTCTGATTCCAGTTATGTCTTCAAAATTGCATCAATCCCCATCCTCCAAATTGACCCAAACTCAAAAAGCATTCCTTAAATTACAATACCAGACTGTACACTTAGCTAAAGATGATAAGTTCGAGGCATGGCTAATGACCTTAGAAGAACAGTGGACACCGGAAATCGCGGCTTGTCTTCAGGGTAAATTCCCGGATTGGCGCAGCTAGTGCAGTGCGGCGGAGCAGGGTAGAGACGTAGCATGCTACGTCTGGGAGCAGAGGAGATCAGCAAAACCATGTCCTCGAAGATCATGAAGGGTCAAAATTCAACACTTAGTCAGGGCGGGTTTTGCACAAGTGTTACTATCAATAGTCAAGCAGAAAGTCCCTAAACCCGCCCCTACACACTCAACACTTCCCCTATTAAGCATCAAGTTTTGCGGAAGGAACGAATCGCTAGAATAACCAGTGTTATGAGAGTCAACGGCATAACAAACAGGAGCATGATCGCGCTAAATTCTTCTAACGCTTCATGTTCAGTGGCGTTAAGAAACAAATACATCGTATAAGCGACATAGTATGCCAGAAACAGAATACCCTCCCAGCGAGCAATACAATAGCCAGTAAAGAAAATTGGCAAGCAAGCGACAGCGACAGCAATCATCACAGGAATGTCAAAATTTAAAGCAGGCATTGATACAGCTATGCCGTCAGGCGCAACCATACTACACACTCCTAACACCAATAGGAGATTAAAAATATTACTGCCAACTGCATTACCAACTGCAATATCCCGTTCACCTCGAATACCCGCAGCAACTGACGTGGCAATTTCTGGTAGCGAAGTTCCAGCAGCAACAATGGTTAAGCCGATAATCAATTCGCTTATCCCAAATGCTTGGGCGACATCTACAGAACCCTTAATCAGGTAGTTTGACCCCACTACCAACATTCCGATGCCGACAATAATTAATCCGAGGTTGAGTAAGATCTGATATATCCCTCGGCGAGAGGGCTGATTATTGCTTTCTGATGCGCCTTCCTGGGCTTGGCTTTCTAGACGCCCTTGGTACAGGGTAAATATGGTGTAAGCGATCGCTCCCATAACCAAGAAAATCCCATCCCCCCGACTCAGTATACCATCCCACCCCATTAACCACACCAGTAACGATAGTCCAGTCATCAAAGGCGCATCCAGTCGCACCAACTGTCGTGAGACAATCAGCGGAGCAATGGCGGCGGAACTGCCCAGAATCAGCAAGATATTAGCAATGTTGCTACCGACAACATTACCAATGGCAATATCGGCTTGTCCAGCATAGCTAGATTGTACAGATACAGCTAATTCCGGAGCGCTGGTGCCATAAGCAACAACCGTTAATCCGACAACTAGGGGTGAAAGTCCAGCCGCTACAGCTAATTGGGATGCTCCCCGTACCAGAATTTCGGCTCCGACAATTAATAAAACAAATCCACTAATCAATAATAATATAGTGATGGCATCCATCAGGATTTATCCGGTGTGGGAACAGATCACAGGGTATGGGTTCATCAAAAATCAGGGTTAGTAAGGGGGCGAATGGAAACCCCTGTCATTTATGTATGGGGAGGAATTGCCCCCTTACACGGGATACGGTAGGGGCTTGGTAACTTGGTATCCATCTTTCCCCTGTACACGAAACATAATCTACCATTAAACCCCCGTAGGGAAAAGCAATTCAGGACTTCAATGAATGTCAGATCAACGTTCCTGATCCAGTAAATTGTAGCTTATTATACAGTTTACTCCAAAGTTACTGAAACGAATTTTATAATTAGGGCTTGCTGCATGAGTTTAGATTGTATACCACACAAGGGTGGAAAGCCATTTTTTTACCCAATAAGTGCTTTTGTTTTGGTGTCTCTTCGGTCAAAAACCTTGCACTTTTACCTAAAAAGCAGCATTTCCCCCATCTCCCCCATCTCCCCCTCACCCCCATTATTTCCTGGATAACTTCTGCGCCGTCCGCAGAATTTGACCCGCCAGAATTGCCGCACCAAAACCGTTATCAATATTCACAACACCTACTCCCGGCGCACAAGAATTGAGCATGGTTAAAAGAGGAGCAAGTCCGCCAAAACTGGCACCGTAGCCGATGCTGGTCGGAACTGCAATAACTGGAGAATCAGCTAAACCCGCAACAACGCTAGGTAAGGCTC
>NZ_JBKHHI010000078.1:0-20504 GCF_046539235.1 Coleofasciculus sp. | reverse complement strand
AATGACCAATGACCAATGACAAATGACCAATGACCAATGACCAATGACCAATGACAACATCACGTATTATCGCCGTACTGCAAAACCTGGGGACATTAACCTTACTCGCGATCGCGTTTCCATTCAATTTAAGCGTTGTCGTCGTGGCGATGGTGTGGGATAGTGTCACTCGCCCCTTCCAGAACCCTAAAGTAGCTAACCCCAATCCGAAAACGATTATGCTTACTGGGGGAAAAATGACCAAATCCCTGCAACTGGCGCGGTCATTTTACGCCGATGGACATCGGGTTATTTTAGTGGAAACCCATAAATATTGGTTAGTGGGACATCGATTTTCCCGGGCGGTTGATCGGTTTTATACGGTTCCTGCGCCCAATAAAGATCCCGATGGTTACATGGAAAGGTTACTCGCGATCGCGAAACAGGAAAATGTGGATGTTTATGTTCCTGTCTGTAGTCCCGTCGCCAGTTATTATGACTCTCTAGCCAAGCCTGTATTATCGGGGTGTTGTGACGTTTTCCACTTTGATCCAGATGTCACCCAGATGCTGGATGATAAGTTTGCTTTTGCCCAAAAAGCACGGGAATTTGGCTTATCTGTACCCAAATCCTTTAAAATTACTGATCCGCAACAGGTGATTGATTTTGACTTTCGAGAAGAGAAACGCAACTATATCCTGAAAAGCATTCCCTACGACTCGGTGCGGCGTTTAAACTTAACTAAACTCCCCGGCGAAACTCCAGCAGAAACTGCCGCATTTGTCAATAGTTTGCCCATCAGTGAGGAGAAACCATGGATTATGCAGGAGTTTATTCCGGGTAAGGAATACTGTACTCATAGTACGGTGCGGAATGGGGAATTACGACTGCACTGCTGTTGTGAATCGTCGGCGTTTCAAGTGAATTATGAAAACGTTGATCAATCGGATATTTTACAGTGGGTGAGTCGGTTTGTCCAGGGATTGAATTTGACGGGACAAGCCTCCTTTGATTTTATCAAGGCAGAGGATGGGACGGTTTACGCGATCGAGTGTAATCCGCGTACTCATTCGGCGATTACCATGTTTTATAACCATCCCGGCGTGGCGGAAGCCTATTTGGGTGACAAGCCTTTCCCTAAACCCTTGCAGCCCTTGCCGGAGAGTAAGCCAACCTATTGGTTATATCACGAAGTTTGGCGGTTGAATGAGATTCGCTCATTTGGGGATATCCGGCGTTGGTTTAAGACAGTGTTTGGCGGGAAAGAGGCGATTTTTCAGGTGAATGATCCGCTACCGTTTTTGATGGTACACCACTGGCAAATTCCCTTATTGTTGCTGGATAATTTGCGCCGGATGCAGGGCTGGATTAGGATTGATTTTAATATCGGTAAGTTGGTGGAATTGGGGGGAGATTAATCCTGTAGAGACGTTCATGCAACGTCTCTACAGGGGGACGGATTTAGTTACATCGGGGTGATAATCATCAAACCCACCCTGACAAAATCAATCACCAATCACTAATCAAAATGATGGCAACAACATTTATTTTATTTCTTTTGTTATTTACTGGCGTCGGCATTTATTCAGCAACCCAAAAGCAAACGACGACAACCGATTACCTTCTTGCCAGCCGCAATGTTAATCCCTGGCTAACTGCCCTTTCCGCGATGGCGACGGGTCAAAGTGGTTTACTATTTATTGGTCAAGTTGGCTTTGCTTATACGATTGGATTATCGGCGATTTGGCTAACCCTTGGTTGGATGATCGGAGATTATATTGCTTGGTGGTTTGTATTTAAACGATTTAGACAGGTTTCCGCAGAAATTTCTGCTAATACGGTGTCCTCTTTCCTGGGTCAAGAAACCAAAGGAATTCGTTGGATTACGGCAATTTCAGCGTTAATTACGATTGCGTTTCTGGGATCTTATGCGGCGGCGCAACTGGTTGCAGGAGGTAAGGCGTTGCATGCGGTGTTTAATTGGAATTATTCCCTCGGTGTGATTGTTGGTGCTATTGTCGTGATGATTTACTGTTTTTCGGGGGGATTCGGGCTTCAATTTGGACGGATGCGGTGCAAGCCACGATTATGATTGGTTCTCTGGTACTGTTGGTGGTGGTGGCGATTGCCAATTGTGGCGGATTGACTGGATTCTGGACACAGCTTGCAGCAATTGACCCAGAATTGGTCAGTTTAAGTCCAGGGGATCTGGAGTGGGGATTTTTACCCTTTTTAATTGGCTGGATTGTCGCCGGATTCGGTGTCGTGGGTCAACCTCATATTTTAGTGCGGGCAATGGCAATTAATTCGGCGAATAAGATTGGTTTAGCACGGGATATTAAAGTGATTTGCGCTTTCTTTACCTCGTCTTCAGCTATGGGAGTGGGGATGGCGGCGCGGGTGCTTTTGCCCGATTTGTTAACCAATGGCGATCCAGAATTAGCACTGCCTTATTTAGCCCTGGAATTATTACCCGCTATTTTAGTGGGAGTGATGTTAGCGGGACTCTTTGCGGCGACAATATCGACGGCGGATTCCCAAATTTTATCCTGTTCAGCGGCGTTAACTCAAGACCTGTTTCCGGGATTGGCGCATTCGTATAAGTATGCCAAGTTAGGGACGTTAACAGTAACGTTAATTATCTTAAGTATTGCCTTAGCCGGAGATGATAATGTCTTTGCCTTGATTACGTTCTCTTGGTCAATTCTCGCCTCCAGTTTGGGACCACTGCTGATAGTAAGAGTTTGGCAAAAATCAGTGACCACGCCAGTCGCGATCGCGATGATGGTAGGAGGAATTGCGGCGGCGTTGTTCTGGAAGGTGGGACTGAATTTATCCGGTATAGTTTACGAGGTGCTTCCAGGTATGGCGACAGGAAGTATTATTTATTTAGGATCTCAGTTTTTTATTGCTCAAGAAAGTAGTTAAATATTGTTAAAATAAGCTTAAATAATCTTTTTTTAAGCTTTGTTCTTTTTCGTTAATCTAAAAAAATGACTCAATTAATCAGCAAAACTCAATCTTTTCCTCTATCTCCCATTCAGCAGACACATTGGTTTCTGTATCAGTTAGCCTCCCAGGGATTTGATGATAAACAATCCATGGCATTCCGGATTCAATCTCTGGTTGATGTAGATGCCATAGTTAGGGCATTTCAAGAATTAATTGATCGTCATCCCAGCTTACGGAGTACATTCTGCGATCGCGCGGGTCAATTGACGCAGGAAATCCACGATACAGCGACGGTTGATTTTGACGCGATCGATGTCTCGAACCAAAGTTGGCAGGAGTTGAATACAACCTTGGTACAGATAGCGACTTTACCCTTCAACTTAGAACAGAAATCAGGATTGCGGGTGAGGCTATTAAGTCGTTCTCAAACCGACCACATTCTATTAATCACGGTTCATAAAATAGCCAGTGACAAAGAATCTTTACTTATATTAATCGAGGAGTTTTTAACCCTTTATAACGATTCCCTTACGTTTAAGGTAGAGAATTTAAATAAGGAAGAGAATTCAAAGCCTCTCTCCTTGCAGGAGAGAGGTTTGGAGAGAGGTTTTCCCAACCCTGTGAAAAGTAAGCTAAATCAGTCTGATACAAACTGGGTATCGCTAACAGCCCATCATTTAAATCCTTCCCAATCCGAAACGCTTAAAAGCTATTGGCACAACAAACTAGCTGGAGAATTGCCTGTATTAGACTTACCAGGAAGTGCGACTCGTCCACCATTACGCACCTACAACGGTTCCGCTTGTCAATTAAACCTTACTCCGAACATAACCCAAAACCTCAACCAACTAGCACAGCAATCCGACGTCTCCCTAGATACAGTTCTTCTGGCAGCATTTAAAGTATTACTGTACCGCTATACTGGAGAATCTGATATTTTAGTCGGGATACTGAATAGCCCCCGAACTCAACCAGAATTTGCCAGAGTAATTGGGGATTTCAGTAACATAACGGTTACCAGAGATGATATTTCTGGCAATCAAACCTTCACCGAAGTTCTCCGACAAGTACATCAGACGGTGATTGAAACAAGGGATTATCAAGACTATCCCTTTCCCCGATTAGTCAAAGAATTACCCGCCGCCTCGAACTTGAGTCATTCTCCGATTTGCCAAGCCTCATTTACGTTTCAGAATTGGCAGTCGTTGCCCACAATTTCTCAATTATTTGAGGCAACAGCAAATAATCAGCTAACTCAATGCGGTACAATAAAAGTTAGCTACTTCCAACTCCCCCAGCACAGCGTTGAATTTGACATCAGCCTAGAGATTATTCAGTTAACCGATTCCTTGCTGGTTTCGCTACAATACAACAGCGATTTATTTGACGCTGATACCATCTCCCAGATTATCCAGCATTACCAAAATTTACTGACAGCAATTATCGCCACACCCAATCAACCCGTGGGTTGGTTACCTGTACTGAGTGACGTTGAACAACAACACATTTTACAGGATTGGAATTCTACCCAAACCGATTATGATTTATCCCCCTGTCTGCACCACTTAATTGAAGCCCAAGTCGAGAAAACGCCTGATGCTGTTGCTGTCATCTTTGACAATCAACAATTAACCTATCGCCAGTTAAATAGCCGTGCTAATAAACTCGCCCATTACCTGCAAAAATTAGGCGTCAAACCCGAATCTTTAGTTGGGATTTGTGTGGAACGTTCCCTAGAAATGGTTGTGGGACTTTTGGCAATTATCAAAGCAGGGGGTGCTTATGTTCCCATTGATCCGAGTTATCCCGTTGACCGGATTTCCTATATGCTGGCAGATTCCAAGGTTCCGGTATTACTCACCCAAAAAGCCTTAGTTCTACACTTACCGAAATCCACTGCTAAAATCATCTGCCTAGATACTCAATGGGACGATATTGGTGTAGAAAATAACCAGAATCCGGATAGCACCGTTCAACCCGAAAACCTAGCTTACGTGATTTACACCTCCGGTTCAACCGGTAAACCCAAAGGGGCGATGAACACCCATCGGGGAATTTGTAACCGTTTGCTATGGATGCAACAAACCTATCACCTCACACCCGAAGATTCGGTTCTCCAAAAAACCCCCTTTAGTTTCGATGTTTCCGTCTGGGAATTCTTCTGGACATTAATGACGGGGGCTAGTTTAGTTGTGGCTAAACCGGGCGGACATCAAGATAGTCGATATTTAGTTAATCTCATTACTCAGCAGCAAATTACTACACTGCACTTTGTCCCCTCGATGCTGCAACTTTTCCTAGAAGAACCCGAAGTCAATCGGTGTCAATCCCTGAAGCGGGTGATTTGCAGTGGTGAAGCCTTACCCCTTGACCTGCAAAACCGTTTCTTTTCCCGCTTAGACTGTGAACTCCACAATTTATATGGTCCCACCGAAGCCGCCATTGATGTCACCTATTGGCAATGTCAACGCGATAGTAATTCAAGCATTGTTCCCATCGGGCGTCCAGTCGCCAATACTCAAATTTATATCCTTGACCCCTATTTACACCCCGTTCCCATTGGCGTTCCCGGTGAAATCCATATTGGGGGAGTACAAGTCGCCAGAGGCTATCGGAATCGTCCCGAATTAACCCAAGAAAAATTCATTCCCAACCCTTTTCAAAACTCACTCAAACCCGCCCCGACAAACCCGGTTTCCTATTCATCTAGCATTGGGTCAAAACTCTATAAAACGGGGGATTTAGCCCGCTATCGTCCTGATGGCACAATAGAATACCTACGCCGAATTGACCATCAAGTCAAAATTCGCGGCTTCCGCATCGAACTCGGCGAAATTGAAAATGCCTTGACCGAACATCCCCAAATCCGGGAAGCTGTCGTCATTGCCAGAACCGAAAAATCGGGGGGAAAACAGTTAGTCGCCTATTTAGTATCCACTCAGGAAAAACCCAGTCCTCGTAGCTTACGTAGCTTCCTCAAAGAAAGCCTCCCCGATTACATGATTCCGGCTGCTTTTGTCAGCTTAGACTCGTTACCGCTAACGCCAAATGGTAAAGTCAATCGTCGCGCCCTTCCTGCACCTGACCCCGCCAGTTTTGGGGGCGAAACCACATTTATCGCCCCTCGGAATCATCTGGAACAGCAATTAGCCAAAATTTGGTTAGACTTATTAGATATCGACCAAATTGGCATCAACGATAACTTTTTTGAACGGGGCGGTCATTCCCTATTAGCCCTAAAATTAATGGGAAAAATCCAGCACCAGTTTGGTCAAACCTTGCCGTTAACCACTCTATTTACAAGTCCCACGATTGCCGAATTAGCGACTGTTATCAGCCATGCAGAGGTTCAGTCCTATTCTCCCATCGTACCGATTCAAACTCAGGGAACCAAACCCCCATTTTTCTGTGTACATCCTGCTGGCGGAAATGTCCTCTGTTATCTTAAATTAGCAGATTATCTGGGTACAGACCAACCCTTTTATGGGTTACAAGCCCAAGGGTTTAATCAAGGCGAAGAAGCTTTAACGCGGGTAGAAGATATGGCACGTCTCTATGTCCAAGCCATCCGCGAGGTACAACCCGAAGGACCCTATCAAATTGGCGGTTGGTCATTTGGCGGAGTCGTGGCGTATGAGATTGCCCAGCAGTTACAGCAACAGGGTCAAGCGGTGAGTCGGCTAGCTATTTTAGACTCTTGGATACCGATTATATTGGATCAAGGGAAAAAAATTGATGATCACTATTTAGTCGGCGTTTGTTCTCGCGTATTTGGGGGGATGTTTGGTCAAGATAATTTAGTGTCCCCCGATGAATTACAAGGATTAACAGTTCCCGAACAAATCGACTACATTCTAGCCAAAGCGCAACAGGTTGGCGTTTTCCCCACTGAAGGCAATCCGGCACAAAATCGGCGAATTTTGGATGTATTAGTGGGAACGCTAAAAGCCACTTATGCCTATAAACGCCAGCCCTATCCAGGAAAAGTCACTGTTTTCCGGGCGCAGGAAAAGCATTTACACGCCCCTGATCCTCAGTTAGTTTGGGTGGAATTTTTTGCTATTTTAGACGCCAAGGAGATTGATGTGATTCCGGTTCCTGGACATCATTATTCCTTTATTCTGGAACCGAATGTGCGCGTTTTAGCAGAACGTCTTGCTGCTTTCTTAAGCTAGTCTTAGCCAAGAACTAAAGTTCTGGCTAAAAGCTAAAACCCGTTAAAACGGGTTCAAAGATTTATCGCACTACGGGGATAGGTTAGGGCATCAGTTAATCCCAACAAGGAACGGGGAACAGGGAACAGGGAACAGTATAAAATGTCCTAACCTGCCTTAGTAAGGCTATAATACAAATCTGGGTTAGCCACCCCCTTTATAATGCTAGTCCGCGCAGGCGGACTTTGTTTGTGTAGCTGCGACTTCTAGTCGCCATGGCAAAAAGGGGTTTACTGAGGAGAATCTTGAGCAATTACTCCAGCTCGTTCTTCTTGTAGACAGCGGACTTTAGTAGTAGCATAATCAGACCATTGGCGTCGCTCAGCTTCTTTATAGTCTTTGATGGTTAAGCTTAAATGAGGAACACAAATGTCGCGCTGACTAGCCAACTCCAGAGCCAGCCGCAAATCTTTATGGAGTAATTGGACAGTAAACTCAGGGTGTGGAGATAAGTCATCACAGCGTCGTGAGAACCAATAATGAGGTAAGCCATGAATATCCCCAGGATTTTGACCAAACGATCCCAAACGTAGCACATCCCAAATCGTTTGTAGCTCGATTCCCGAAGCTAAACCCAAGGTAATTCCTTCACTCACCGCTTGAACGGTGATAGCATTCACCGCATTGTGGATAAGTTTGCATCGAGTTCCGGAGCTAATTTCTCCACAATAAAGAACATGATCTGCCATTAGTTGAAGGATAGATTCAACTCGCTCGAAGGTTCTCTTTGAGCCGCCAACTAGAATGGCTAAACCCATACCTTGCTGACTTTGAATCCCTTCTGAACAATCATTGAAGGGAGCATCTAACATCTCAATCCCCAGTTTTTCCATGGCGTGATGAATTCTGAGAATTGTTTCGGGAGAGTTGGTACTCATGTCCACATAGACCCTGCCTGGTTGCAATCCTTGGCTCAGGTTTTGTTCACCCTCTAGCACGGCTGTGATCACATCATCAGGAGTTGGTAAGGCAGTAAAGATTATCTCTGAACGGCTTGCAAGTTCGGCACAACTATGGGTAATTTTTGCACCTAAAGATTGCAACTGCGCCAGGGAATCTTGATCAATATCGTAGACATAGACTGAGTAACCGTGGTCTAGAAGATTCGCGGCTTGTTTTCCTCCAATATTGCCGCAACCGATGATGCCGATGCTGGGACAATTGGGGCGGGATTCAGTTCCGGAAGTGCTGTCGGTTGATACCATAATGATTTCTTACCTTTGTTTTTTATTTTAGCATAGATATAGATTTAATCTCAAATATTAATTCTCTGCCGTCATCTGTTTGAATATAAAGGTCAGCCCGAACCTGCTTTTATTCTAAATCATCGGAACGTCGATCATTCAACATTGCTGTTATCATCTCTTGAAAAGATGGCTTTGCTTGTCCCCCCTTAGCAGACGATTCATAATGTTCCTTCTGGCGTTCCGCTTCAGCAAAGGTAGTGATACTAACTTGTGCGGTAATATCATAACCTCGATGTACCGTTGGATAATGGTCTTGAGCTATGATACGAGCGCATTCTTCTACAGAGTTTCCCAAACGGGTACTTAATCCGCGTTCAAACTGGTTGATGCGAATTAATTCGGGTGGAATAAGTGCGGCTTGAAAGGGTTTCAATTCTCCCTTAGAAGATCGGCGCGATAAGTACTCTGATGCACTATCAGGTTGGACAATTTCTCGACTTTTATATTCATTGACTAACCCTTGGATAAAGCCTTCTAAATAGCCTTTAATTTTTGAACGAGCTATGTTATTAATAGCCGCCATATAAATTCCCTCTACAAAATAACATTGAGTAAAGCTTTCGCCAGATGATAGACAACAGGAACTGAAACAGCATTTCCCAGTTGATACTTAGCCGTTGCTTGATTATCCGCCATTTGAAACCACTCTGGAAACCCTTGCAATCTGGCGTAGTCTTGTGCGGTAAGTCGCTTAAATTTCCTCTTTCTATAAATTTCTTTGATGAATGTTTTTTTATAGGCTTCAGGCTCTTGACATTTCAGAGATTTTGTTGCAATAAAGTCTCTTGTTCCGGTCGCCGTTATTGATGTGATGGGTAAAACCCCTCAGCATATCTATCAAATTTTGACCAAAAGACATGAACGTTTAGTTGAGTTAGCGCCTCAGTTAAAATGGCATAAAAATATTTGGATGGGGGTATCGGTTGAAAATCAGGACTATGTTCATCGTGTTGATTACCTGCGACAAGTCCCAGCAACTGTGCGCTTTCTCTCTTGCGAACCGCTTCTCGGTAATTTACAGCTTGATTTAACGAATATTCATTGGGTCATAGTTGGCGGAGAATCGGGAAATAGATATCGTCCGATGAAGTTAGAGTGGGCGCAAAGTATCCGCGACCAATGTCAGTCTTCTGGTGTAGCATTTTTCTTTAAACAGTGGGGAGGTAGAACACCTAAAGCTGGAGGAAGAGAACTTGATCAAAAGATTTGGGATGAAATGCCTATCCTTTAACACCGAAAGTATCCATAAAAAATAATGTAGGATACTTTTCTATATCATCCATTATTTCCGAGAAAGCGGCATTAAAAGGCTTAGGATCATAAATTTTATAATCTAAATGTTTATCTGTATCAATAGCACTACAATTTTTACGAAGTTCTTTATTAGTTACCGTGAGGTGGGCAAGAGCAACAAAGGATAACATAAGCATTTCCAGGGTGATAATTCTTGCCCACCCTACATTACATTAAATTGATTGATAGAGATGTGAGTGACAACCCACTGCCAAAGGAGCCGGATAATTCACCCAAGGCTCAGTCATGCTAGAACAATAGAGGAAATTCCGGTGTTACATCCAACGACTCACCACCAGCGCCATCTATGCAATCTGCTCCCCTTAACGGTAATCCCTGTGTTTTGCTTGTAGAAACCGATGAAACTCTAGCTCAACGCATGAGCCTAGATCTAACCGAAGCTGGCTATCATACGGTTATCACTACAGATGCGCCTAGCGGCTGGCATCAAGCTTGTGAAATCCAACCCGCGATGATGGTTGTGGATCAATCGCTTTCTGGTTCTGGCGAATCCGGTCTCAGTTTATGTACTCGCCTGAGAAAAGCCGGTTCTCGTGTCCCCCTACTCTTACTGATCACTCGCGACACTATCGAGGATCGAGTCGCCTGTTTAGAAGCGGGTGCTGATGATTTTTTCCTTAAACCCTATCGCGCTGACGCCTTTTTGCAGATGGTACGTCTGTATCTAGAACCGGATACCAATACGAGTGAACAACTCCGATTTGGGGATTTGGTGTTGGATTTGACGACGCGCCGCGCTATGCGGGGAGGACGAGTGATTGATTTGACCATGAAAGAGTTTGAACTGCTGAAGTATTTGATGACTCATCCCCGTGAAGTTTTAACTCGCGAACAGATTCTGGAAAATGTTTGGGGATACGATTTTCTGGGGGAGTCTAATGTGATTGAGGTGTATATTCGTTATCTACGTATCAAAATTGAAGATGAGGGCGACAAGCGTCTTATTCAAACTGTCCGGGGTGTCGGTTACGTTTTGCGAGAATCTTAATTAAGTGGCTGGGAACAATTAAAGTTAACGGTTTGGATTGTCATTTGTCTAAGAACAGGGAACAGGGAACTCTTAACCGGGAACAGGGAACAGGTAAGGTAGAGTTTTGAGTTAACTTCCTCATCTCCCCCATCTCCCTCATATTCCCCATCTCCCTCATCTTCCCCAGCGCCCAGACGTAGCATGCTACGTCTCTACAACCCCATCTCCCTAACCTAAACTTATGACCTATCATACTCGCCTATTCGGAATCACGCTTAGTCTGATACTGTTTGGATGTTCGGCTTCCAACTCCAACCCTGTCGCCGATCGCACCCCTTTAAAATCTGGCGAACAACTTCCAGAACCGCCATCCCTCTCCTCGTCATCCTCTAATTCCGGTCAGATGTTACCTATTAGCGCTCAAACCCAGATCGGTGATCAGCAGGTTTTGCTCGAAGTGGCTAGGACACCTCGACAACAGCAGATCGGATTGATGTATCGCACAGCTTTAGCGCCAGACAGAGGAATGTTGTTTCCCTTGAATCCGCCGCGACAGGCTAGCTTTTGGATGAAGAATGTGAAAATCCCCCTGGATATGATCTTTTTGCGAGATGGCGAGGTCAAAGCGATCGCGGCAAATGTTCCCCCCTGTATCTCTACTCCCTGTCCTACCTACGGACCAGGGGTTCTGGTTGACCAAGTGATTGAACTCGCTGGGGGACGAGCTGCTCAACTGGGATTGAAAGTAGGCGATCGCATCACAATCATCCTCCTAGAGGAAGAGATTAATCCCGCGTCAGAATCTTAAATTTTGATTAACATCATTGACAACTTAAATAAACGATGTAAAGATTTTTATACGAAATTACGTTAACATTTCGTAAGATAGATTCTCAGAAAAGACTATCTGACGACGAGGTAGTGACCTGTCTTAGCTGTGGATATCCATCAACACGACCAAGTACGGGTGTAATAGGAAACAGCCTTTTCAGGGTGTGAGGTGAGTTAAACAAAACAATAAATACACTCAAGTTGATGGAAGGTAAGGGGTTTGAATGCGATAAATTCGGTGAGTTGCCAAATCAATCAATCAAGATCTTAGATGGTCAGTGATCTAGAACACAAGCAGTGCCGGATGAACCTATCACAATAAGCAAAGAACCTCAGCTAGTAGACAGTATTAAATCTGTCTACCCATTGCTAAAGGAGGCAGGAAGCTGATTCCACAATAGTAGCCGATAAGGAGGTGAATAGCCATTATGGCACCTGCAACCTATTCTGAATTTTTACGATTTTTGCAAGAGGAATTGGCAATTTCTACTGATTCCATTGCCATCGCTCAACGACGTCGGGAACAAGACCCAGGACCATTACCGATGATTCTGTGGCAGTACGGTTTAGTCACATTGCAGCAATTAGACCAAATCTATGACTGGCTGGAAACAGTCTGAAATCCAAACAATCGGTCAGGAGAAAATGAAGAATGTCTAAATGCTTACGCTTTGGGAATAATCCATTCACGTCTAAACCGTTGAAGTTCATATCGTATGATCCATTGACCGTTGAGTCCTCTACCAGAAAGAGCGGGTCGCTAGTTGACCCGCTCTTTTTTGGCGTTTTTATGGCTTACTAAGATTGAGTCAAGACGCGAGCCGCCGCTGACACTCCCGCTCCTGGTGTCATGGACTCATAACCTAATTCCCGCAACGTGGCTTCTAGCGCCCCAATCGCCGCCAAAATATCGCGATCGCAGACAAAGCCTAAGTGACCAATACGGAATATCTTGCCTTTGAAGTGATCTTGTCCCCCAGCCAGAGAAATATCAAAACGCTTTTTGATCACGCTACGAATTTGTTCTGCTTCAATCGACACAGGTGCTACCGCCGTTACCGCTGGACTTGCGGCATTATCCGGAGCAAATAAAGGAAGGGAAAGCGCCTCAACCGCCGCCCGCGTTGCCTGCATCAAGCGGTAATGACGAGCAAAAATATTATCTAACCCCTCAGCTTTCATCATTCGCAACGCCGTTTGCAGTCCCAACATTAAATTGACTGGAGGTGTAAACGGATTACTATTCTTTTGTGCTGCTTTGCGATAGGTTCCCAAATCTAAATAAAAGCGAGGCAGTTTAGCCGTTTCGTAGGCTTGCCATGCCTTATCTGAGACACAAACAAACCCTAACCCTGGGGGAACCATATAGCCTTTCTGGGCACCTGATGCCACTACATCAATCCCCCACTCATCAATAGGTAAATTGACCGCGCCCACACTGGTCACCGCGTCTACAATAATTAAAGCTTGACCATGGTCTTTGACATAACGATTAATCGTTTCCAGGTCATTGAGTACCCCGGTGGAGGTTTCTGAATGGGTAACGATAACGGCTTTGATTGTCTTATCTGTATCCGCCTCTAGTTTTTGGCGAAACACCTCCGGATCAAGGGGTTGACCCCACGGTGCCGTAATCGTCTCCACCTCTAAACCAAACGCCGCGCTCATCTTCGCCCAGCGATCGCCAAATTTGCCATTACTTCCGACCAAAACCCGATCGCCGGGACTCAAAAAATTAATAATCCCAGCTTCCATGGCACCCGTACCACTCACCGTTAACACCAAAACATCATTCTGAGTCTGGTGCAACCATTTTAGGTTTTGGGTCACCTCTGCCATAATGGCGCTAAATTCCCCGCTGCGATGTCCGATGGGATGCTGGGCTAACGCCAGCAAAACCTGTTCGGGTACCGGCGTTGGTCCGGGAATCATCAGCATCAATTTATTATCCATGAGCGTTATCCTTAGCCTTTGAGCATCACATAATTCGGAATGACACCACTATCTCATGATTGAGTTTTGGTATCCGAATCTAGGGGAAAACCATTATCTGATGATTTTGACTCAACATTGACACTATTGAGAGACCAACGGTACTCAACTGGTAAATTGAGCCGATTACAGGTTTGTTCGAGTTGTTTCTGCTGGGCTAACGCTTTGCGAAGTGTAACAATCAATTGATGCACCTGTTCTCGAATCATTGGGTTTTGATTCGTGGCAAAGGCAGTATGACGCTCTAGCATCTGTAGTAGCAGTTCGTAGTGAATATAAGACGGAAGGGGTATTGGCTCCATGAAACCGGGTTTACCTCAAAAAACGAATTCGCGATCGCGTTTCAGTTGAACGAGCACAGATTGGTAACGGCTAGGGCGGGATCAGGCTGTTTGACCAATGATTCACCGATCAGTACGGCTGTAGCCCCCGCCGATGCGACCTGCTCTAAATCAGCACGTTTATGCAGTCCTGACTCACTGACAACCAGAATACTGCGTTCTTTTAGCTGCTGACTTCGTGCTGCCAGAAGTTGGCAGGTCCTTTGCAAATCAACCGAGAAATCTGTCAAGTTGCGATTGTTTATACCTACTAGGGTAACGCCATCTACCGATAACACGCGGTCTAATTCATCCAGAGTATGCACTTCGATCAAAGGGGTCATGGATAACCCATTGGCAATTTTGACAAAATACCGTAGGTCTTGATCCGACAAAATAGCCGCAATCAGCAACACCGCATCAGCGCCGCGACTCCTGGCTAAATAGAGTTGATAAGGGTAAATGATGAACTCTTTACACAGAATGGGCAAATTTACAGTTTGCCTGACATAGCTGAGATTGTCCCAACTCCCTTGGAAAAACTTGTTATCCGTCAGCACGGATATGGCACTCGCCCCCCCTTGTTCGTAAGCACGGGCAATGGCAACTGGGTCAAATTCTTCCCGAATCACGCCTTTACTCGGTGATGCCTTTTTCACTTCAGCAATTAAGGCGGGACGAGTCTTTGCCGCTAATAACGCTGCTTTAAAGTCACGCGCTGGCGGGGCTGACTCGATCTGTTTCCGCAGTTGAGCCAAGGGTAGCCGTTCCCGCATCTGGTCAACTTCTTTTTCTTTATGCCAGACAATTTCTTCCAGAATATGGCGCGGCTGGGCGTCTGGGAGAACAACTTGATAGCGTAGGATATTTAGGTCAACCGCCGGATTGGGTGGACGACGGCGAATTTGTTTTTGGTCATTTGTCATTGGTCATTTGTCCTTCGTCATTTGTCATTGGTCATTTGTCATTGGTCATTGGTCATTTGTCCTTTGTCATTGGTCATTGGTCATTTGTCCTTTGTCAAAAAAACTCTATTGCCTATTGCCTTGTCTAATGACTGGCAACGGCTCGTTTGTAGGCTTCATCAAGGACTTCTGACAAAGTGGGATGAGCATGGACTAAGTATGCCAAAGTATTCACGGACTGTCGCTGGGCGATCGCGTTTGAGGCTTCGTGAATTAAATCAGAGGCATGAATGCCAAAGATGTGAACCCCTAAGATTTCACCGCTATCTTTACGATAGATAACTTTGGCAATCCCGTCCGCCTCTCCTTCGGCGATCGCTTTGGAGTTTCCTTTAAAATACGTCCTGACTGAGGCAACTTCAAACCCCTCTTGTTCACCGAGTTCCTTGGCGGCGGGTTCAGTTAGTCCCACGTAACTAATCTCTGGATGGGTAAAGGCGGCGGCGGGGATGCTGCGATAGTCAATGGTACGATGACGCCCACAGATATTTTCCACGGCGACAACCCCTTGAGCCGATGCTGCATGTGCCAGCATGAGTTTCCCGGTAGCGTCACCAATTGCCCACAGATGAGGAACGGTTTCGTCGCCGGATAAAACTGCCATTTGATCATTGACAGGGATGAAGCCTCGGCGATCTGTTTCCACGCCTACGGCGTCTAAGCCTAAATCTTTACTTACCGGAATCCGTCCAGTGGCGACTAAGCAGGCATCAACTTCTAAGACATCCACGACTTCCTTGGTTTTAGCATCTGCTAGTTCAATCACCACAGGTGAACCAGGAGTCACTTTTTGTGCCAGAGTGCCGGAATAGGTTTCCATATCACGGGGAGAAATCAGCACCCGGCTAGCTAGTTTGGCAATATCAGGGTCAAAGGTGGGCATTAACTGATCCAGGGCTTCAATCATCGTGATTTCTGACCCTAGGGCGGTATAGATATCAGCAAACTCTAACCCGATATAACCACTGCCAATAATTGCCACCCATTGGGGTAACCATTCCAGCTTGAGGGCGTCGTCGCTGGTGAAGACGGTTTTTCCGTCGAGTTCAATACCGGGGGGAACAAAGGGAATGGAACCTGTACAGAGGATAATGTCTTTGGCGGTGACTGTTTTTTCACCCTCGTCTGTCGTCACCGTTACTTTTTGTGGTCCTGCTACTCGACCCCAACCGGGAATGATATCGACCTTTAAGCGTTTGAGGCTGTTGGTGAGATCGCCACGAATTTTACTTACCAGGGTATTGGCATGGTTCGCGATCGCGTCTCTGTCAAATTCTACGCCACTCACCTGAATTCCCAGGGATTTCAGATGATGGGTATTGTGTAACTCACGCACTCGACCCGATGCGGCTAATAGGGCTTTTGATGGGATACAACCGCGATTCACACAAGTCCCGCCCATCTCCGATGCTTCAATGATCGCGGTTTTCAAGCCGCAACTCACTGCATGTAATGCCGCGCCATGTCCACCGACGCCAGCACCGATAATCACTAAATCGTAATCAAATTCTTGACTCACATCCATTTCCCTGACGCAATTGCCCCCTTATTTTCAACTTGACCCCTGACTAATCGCAAGCTTTTGCTAAAAAATTTTGCCTGATCTAGCTGAGGCGGTGGTTTCTTTAAGGGTTGTGCGTTTGTTAAATTGGATAGGTCACGGATATTTCTTAGATTGTGGTTTAATTGCTTCGACCTAATTGTTGGCATCTTTGACTATACAATAACTATTTTTTGAGTAAATATTATTTCCCGAAAAGGCGGAGATTTTATCGAATACTGCTATCTGACTCAGTAGAGCAATTTTTTCGCCTAATCTAAGTAGTCGGACAAAAGAAAACAGCCGATCTACTAAGTTTTGCAAACAAGCCTCAAACCCTTACAAAGGAAGTAGCTTGCTGATCAAGGGAGCGATTATGACGAATGACGAATGACGTTCTCCACCGTTCACGTTAATTGTGTCCACCTACTTACAGCAGTTGGCTCTGCTATATAGAATTTCCCATTTTTGCAGCTAGCCCTAAACCTAAAAAACTATACCATAGAATGAAACGGTAAGGGTGTTGTTTTTCCGAGTATAGGCTAATGAGTAGCGTTCACTCTCAATAAACAATAGCTTTAGGGGATAAAACCATTATGTGCAAGTCTCAAAAAAATCATCGAAATGAAGCAGCTAGAGCGTTTGTAGAGTCACTTGACCAACTGGAGAATCTCTTGGGTCATACATCTCCTCCTCCCCAATCGAAATCCCGCCCTGCTTCATTGAAATCCCCTACTCCTCCATCAAAAACTCCTCCATCAAAACCTGCTCAGTCAGACGATGAAGTTTTTGATCTAGATCTTCTCGAAGAAGCGGCGGCTGATCTGGATGCATTTTTTGGCGACACTGAACCACTGGAAGAGGAATAGAAAGCCGGGGTTGTAGAGACTCCTCATGCTACGTCTGGGAGCCGGGGGAGCTGGGGAAGAGGATGAACAATCAACAATGAACCATGAACCATGAACAATCAAGATAAGACGTAGCTTGCTTCTTTTCGGGAGCGAGTAGGACAAATCAGCAATCACGCCCACCGTTGGCGCAGCGCTTCATACAAGATTAAAGCTGCCGCGATCGCCACATTTAAAGATTCTACATCCTGACCGAGGGGAATTTGCACAGATTTATCAGCAAGTGTCGCTAACTCAGGGCGCAATCCCGCCGCTTCATTGCCCAGTAGAATCAGGGTAGGACAGTGCCAATCTATTTCCCAGTAACTCAACTTTGCCTGAGGTAGAGTTGCCACAACTTGTACCCCTTGAGCCTGACTTTGGCTAACTACCTGAGTCAGATTAGCATTGGCACTCATGGGCAGACGAAACCATTGACCGGCTGAAGCTCGCAAGACTTTGGGATTCTCTAAGTCTACACTGTCTGGACTCAGCCATAAACCATCCACACCGGCTGCGGTGGCGGTACGAATGATTGTACCTAAGTTTCCTGGATCTTGCAGCGTCTCTAAAACTAAACCGAGGGAACAGGGAATCTGAGGCGGGGCGAGGAATGAAGAAGTCGCGGTTACCACTACGCCATCTGGCTGAACTGTTGTCGCCATGGCTTTGAGAACCGAGGGGCTAACAAGTTCTACCCGCTGACAGTGAGGGGTAGCGTCTTGCCAAAGTTGGGGATGACTCTGCTGCCAATCGGGTGTACAACAAAGCGTGACTAAGGGATAATTGACCGCACAGGCTTCTGCTAACAGGTGAGTTCCCTCTAACAACAGAAGTTGCTCCTCCCGTCGTCCTTTGGCTGTGTGCAATTTCCGAATTGCCTTAACTAGAGGATTTTTGGTACTGGTGAGCATTATTTAAATGGTATGTAGAGACGTAGCATGCTACGTCTCTACCATTTTCTATGCGGAACCCGGGACTTGAACCCGGAAGTTCTTGCGAACACTAGAACCTGAATCTAGCGCGTCTACCAATTCCGCCAGTTCCGCGTCTTTTTTTAATTTTCCATGCAGTTTTCTATCATGCAACAATCCTGGCACATTTGTCAACTATTTCTTTTTTGCGGATTTTCAGCATCGGACAAGGTACAATCCAAGGCTGGTCGATTCACTATTTTGGGGAGCAAATCTAGACATTTGCCCTCTTTCAGGTAGAATCAAAACCAAATTTTAAAAAATGCCAAGATTTCACCGATTCTGGAGGATAGACCTATCAACCACTCTCTTAATTTGACAGATACCAGCTCTGTACCCAAGCCAAACGCCTCCGTTCTAGAGATTTGGGGCAGATCTTCCCTAAAAGGACATGTCACCATTAGTGGCGCGAAGAACTCAGCATTGGCAATTATGGCAGGGGCGCTGCTATGTCCTGAAGATTGCCGACTGCGTAATGTGCCTTCTCTGGTAGATATAGGGCGGATGGGTCAGGTGCTGGCGGCTTTGGGTGTAAAGCTAGAGCGCCAAGGAGATATCTTGGATATCAATGCTCGTCATTTGGAGCAGTCAAAAGCACCCTACGAGATTGTGAATCAGCTGCGAGCCAGTTTCTTTGTGATTGGTTCTCTGTTGGCGCGATTGGGTGCGGCTCAAGTTCCCTTACCGGGTGGCTGTGCCATTGGCGCTAGACCTGTCGATCTTCATGTGAGGGGATTGCAAGCGCTGGGGGCTGAGGTGCAAATTGAGCATGGTATGGTTAATGCTTATGTGAGGGGGAATGGACGGCGACGGTTAAAGGGGGCAAAAATTTATCTGGACTATCCCAGTGTGGGTGCAACAGAAACCCTGATGATGGCAGCAACATTGGCTTCAGGGGAAACCACTATAGAAAATGCTGCCCAAGAGCCAGAAGTGGTGGATTTGGCAAATTTTTGTAACGCCATGGGTGCCAAGATTCGGGGGGCGGGAACCAACACGATTATTATTTCTGGCGTTCCCAGTTTACATTCGGTAGACTACTCGATTATTCCCGATCGCATCGAAACGGGTACGTTTTTAGTGGCTGCGGCAATTACTCACTCAGAACTGACCCTGTCCCCGGTTGTGCCCGATCATATTACCGCCGCGATCGCCAAACTCCAAGATATTGGCATGAGAGTGATTCAGGAAGCCCCCGACTGTCTGCGGATTATCCCGACGGGAATTATTCGGGCGACGGATATTGAAACCTTGCCCTATCCCGGATTTCCCACGGATATGCAGGCTCCCTTCATGGCACTCCTAACCCTGAGTGATGGGGATAGTGTGATTACCGAAACCGTGTTTGAAAATCGTTTAGGACATGTTCCTGAACTGAATCGCATGGGGGCAGATATTCGGATTAAAGCCAATAATGCGATCGTGCGCGGTGTCCCTTTGTTGTCAGGAGCCCCTGTGGTTGCCACTGACTTACGAGCGTCCGCCGCGCTGATATTAGCCGCCTTAGCCGCTGATGGTAAAACCACAATTCAGGGACTGCATCATTTAGACCGAGGGTATGAGAAGCTAGAGGCGAAGCTACAGAAACTTGGCGCACGATTACAACGAGTGTCAAATGAGTCCTCGATAAAAGCCGCCTCGGTTACTCACAGTCCCGTTAATTCCTGACTGGCTATCCATCCCCACCAGGTAGACGCTTCTTACATTTCACAGCATCTGGCTGAATGACGGCATCCTTCTAAGCCACAATTCTTGCTACTTATCCGATAAATCCCCAACTTCTGAATCAATTCATTAGTGACATCAGGGTTTCAACCAGGAAGTCGGGGATCTAGAGTAGCAGAAGCGTATGTAATGACTTCCCCTGCTCCCCCAGCTCCCAGACGTGCCATGGCACGTCTCTACACTGCTTCCCCAGCTTGCTGTTATAGCGCCCCATTGACTCTGCCATTAAACCCATAAACCTGACGGCTACCGACAAACGGAACTAACTCAACCTCCCGTTCATCTCCTGGTTCAAAGCGCACGGCTGTACCCGCCGGGATGTTTAACCGCATTCCCTTGGTTGGCTCTCGGTCAAAGGCTAGGGCGTCATTCACTTCATAGAAATGGAAATGAGAACCCACCTGAATCGGGCGATCGCCTGTATTCGCTACCGACAGGCGCAAGGTAGGACGCCCTGCATTGAGTTCAATTTCTTCCTTTTGGATGATTAGTTCCCCTGGAATCATCAGCTACCCTTAATAAAAGTTTACGAAACTATAGACAGTGTTCATTTCAATGACAGCAGCTACTCCCAGTGCTTCAACTATCTTTACC
>NZ_JBKHHI010000077.1:0-20800 GCF_046539235.1 Coleofasciculus sp. | reverse complement strand
CAGTCATCTATTGACCTATAACTTAATCTTCACATAATCTTTTAAAAACAGATCTTGACAATAAAGCCAGGTTAGCCTTAACTAACTGCTTTTCGTCTAAGGAAACTCAAACTAACAATTTAGTACACCAACTACGGAAGAACCCTTATTTCCTAATTATCAATAGTTGTGTACGCAAAATCCGTGAAACTCAACGTACTAACTCGATTCCATTCAAAAAGCTGCTCCCTAAAAGCTTGCCATTGACTGTAAACGTCTCGGAATGTAGCATCCTGACTCGCGATTTCTTCATAGAGTTCAAATGCTGTTTTCCTAGCGGTGTCTAAAATCTCTAGGCTAAAGGGCATTAACTTCGTTCCCCCTAAAATAAATCGCTCCAAAATTTCACCATTAACGGCATTATATCGAGCTAACGTTTTTAAATTGGCTTCAGCCGCCGCTGTTTGGAAAATGGCTTGATAGTCTGAGGGAAGTTTGTTCCACTCCGCCTGATTTACCAGCACCATGTACGTGGTTCCTGGTTCCCACCATCCTGGATAATAGTAGTAAGGGGCGGCTCTTTGAAGCCCTAAAGTATCATCGTCATAAGGACCAATCCATTCCACCGCATCAATGCTTCCTTCTAACAAAGCAGGTACGATATCTTGACCTGCGATCGTTACAACATTGACACCCAAACGGCTCATAATTTGCCCGCCAAGCCCAGGTAGCCGCATTCTCAGGTTCTTTAAATCAGCAACTGTGTTAATTTCTCGCCGAAACCATCCCCCCATTTGTGTCCCTGAATTGCCAGCCGGAAATCCGATAAGATTAAACTCAGAAAATATCGCTTGTAAAGTGTCTAATCCTTTCCCTTTGTAGAGCCAAGCATTTTGCTGTTGAGCATTTAAACCAAAAGGAAGGGTAGTGCCAAAGGCGAGGGCGGGACTTTTCTGGAAGGAGTAGAACGTATTCGTGTGACAGCATTCAACAGTTCCGGTGGACACCGCATCAAACACTTCCAGAGGTGGGGCTAAATCACCACCCGGATAGGGGGTAATGGTAAAGCGCCCCTCCGTCATCGTACTAACGGAGCGACATAATGTTTCAATGCCCTCAAACAGGATTTCAAAATAGCGATCCCAGCTTGTTGCCATGCGCCAATTAATGATCGGTTGATCAGGTTTTGATGGGGGTTGAGGTATTTTTTTGCGGCAGGCGTTGAGACTAGCCCCAGCCGCACCAATTGTTGTATACTTTAGAATATTTCGACGTTTCATAATCTAGCTATATCGTTTAAATAATGAATCTTAATCATAAATCATGAACAAACAATCGACGAATAACAAATGACGAATGACAAAAAAAACTTTCATTCCCCCTGGTGGTTAAGTCATGGTCTGGCGATGACCCTGTACCTGGCGTTTAGAGCCTCCCGTGATTGGGAAGCGATGGTTCCCTACCCAGAACCCCCGTATCAGGAGAAAATTTTTCGCGGCGCTGACAATGTACCGATTTTTGGGATTGTCGCCATTCCCGAACATGCCAAAGGTACGATTGTCGGAACTTATGGAATTACCGGGGATCTGGATAACCAATGGTTCCTGAGACTGTTGGGGCGTAAAGCCTTTGCTCAAGGCTATGCAGTGGTGCTATTCGACTGGCGAGCCCATGGAAAAACAGCACTGTTGTCACCAACATTAACCTCCGATGGTTTGTACGAGGGTAATGATTTTGTCCTGATAGCGGCGCAAGCAAAAGCCATGGAATGTCCCGCCCCATTTTGGTTTACAGGCTATTCACTGGGCGGACAATTAGCGCTTTGGGGGGTTAAATCAGCTCAAGCGATCGCGAGTTTGCCCGAAGCGGTAGGATTAGATGAGTCAGAGATTGGCGGTGGTGCGGTTATTTGTCCCAGTCTGGATTCTAACCGTTCTCTTACCTATCTGTTAAACCATCCATTGGGGCGGTATTTAGAACAAGCGGTTACACGGGCTTTAAAACAACTCGCATGGCGTCTCTATCAGGCTCATCCCCAAGACATTGATCCAGAAGCGGTTGAACGGGCAAACAGTATTTGGGGATTTGATCATGAGCTAGTAATTAAGCGATTAGGGTTTTCCTCGGTGGAAGAGTATTATGATGCCAGTAGTGGGCTGCATATTTTACCTCACCTAAATAAACCAACGCTGATTCTTTATGCAGCCGATGATCCGATGTTTGACCCCACGATTATTCCTGACTTGCAAGAGATTTGTGCTGATAATCCCGCGATTGACTTAAGGGTGACAAAACACGGGGGTCATGTCGGTTATATTAGTTCTCGTGCTTGTCAGCGTGACTATCACGATCCGGACTGCTGGTGGGCGTGGAATCGAGTGATTGAATGGTGCGATTCGTCCAGTGAACAATGCAAAGCATCACAAACAATCGGCTAATAGACATACCGGAAAATATTGCCAAGCTCACTAATTTAGAATGGCTGGATTTATCGAATAATCCGATAAGAGAAATATCGAACAGTATTACCCAAATCCCTAACCGGCAATGGCTGTATTTATCAAATAATCGGATCAGAGAAATACCGGGATGTATTATCCAACTCACTCGCGGTGTACCCTTGCTACCCCAGCTCCCCCTCACCACAATACTTATTCAGCCAACCCTAACTATGCACCCTGTTTGTAAATTTTTTTCAATCCCCATACTCCTATTACGATAATACCTAAGACAGAGCTAGGTTCAGCCACTGACGCAGGAAGATAAAAAACTGTCGCGTTGTCTAGGATTGAGTTAGAGTTGTTGTACTGAGAATTAGCTCCCCTATCCACCACCTGCGAAGCCGTATAGTATTCGCTAATACTAATCCTGTTGTCACTGTTCCAATCTACAAACTCGATGTTGTTGGGATTAGCGTTGTCAAATAGATTGGTATAGAATCTTGGTGGCTCAGGTAACACTTCTGTCGCTCCAGCACCACTAAAAAACGCGATATTATTCAGGGTTGATAATTCGTTCCCAAAACTACCTCCGTAGCAAGACAAATTAACGACTAACTTTGTAGACGTGGCTGGCAATCCCGCAAGTGCGCTGTGAAGTTCATCAGCAAACATGCGCTCTCCCGGTAGAGAATAGCATTCATTTGATGATCCATGTCCATGGTAAACAAAGGTGAAGAAATCATCATCATCTACACCTGCATTCATAATGGCTTGAGTAATCCCCTCCGATGTAACTGCGCCGATCAACACATTCATGTTTGCTGGTTCCCAGTTAGACCACAGCGCAAACTGATTGCTCAAGTTCGTCATGCGCGTTCCTGCGATCGTATCATCAAAGGATGCTCCTCCGGGATAGTGTGGACCTACCATAAGCGATCGCCAAATAGTGGCGGCGCATACGTTTTCCCCTAAAAGTCCGAATACGCATAAACATCCGAACAGGAGTGATAACTGATTCAGTAAACCTTTAACTTTCATTGCGTCTTCCCTTTACCGTTAAAATTATGCGGCAAACGCCTTGGTCAGCCTTAATTCGACTGATCCTTTAGCTATCAGGCAAGGTAAACACTTAGTCTTTATCGATAATGTCGGCTTAACGAGTTGTCCTCAAATATTTTGGGTTCAGTGGAGTTTTAGCTCAATGCCACAACGATTTGAGGAAGTAGCCAGACTTCAGCCTCTAACTATGCCTGACATTGTTCCTGCTACTAATAAGTAAATAGACTTAACTATTCTAGCAAAAAATTAGGCATTTTGGTATCTTCATCACCGATTAACTTAATGAATTAATGCAAATATTTACTGAGTATTAAATTTATTTATTGTCAAAAAAAGTTACATTATGACAATACACCATCAACGATGAACTATCAACGTAAAATTCTGTGTCTTTTAGGCATGGGATGAGGTTAACTGAATCTAGCTGTCGTTATCAACGTTAGGACTTTATTGAACAGATAAAACGAGAAGGTATCAAGCATAAACCTTCTGTCTTGTGCCCAGGAACCTGGTTTAATGGCGATTTAGGAAGGCGGGTTTCGTTAGGTTATCGGTTTTTGTCACAATATTATCGGTAAAACCCGCCCGATTGTAGGGGCAGGTTTAGTTAAGTTATCGGTCAAACCCAATAACTTTTGACCTTTGACTTATTTAGGCTTCATAATGTTCACCTGTGACCTTACCCCGAAACACGATGTATTGGTAGATGTTGTATGCCAACATAATCGGAATCAGAACACCGATAAAGATGATCATGAACACCAGCGCACTGGGGTCAGCGGCGGCATCATAAATGGTGATCTGAGTGGGGATGATGTAGGGAAACACAACCAAGGCTAATCCAAGAAACGTCAGTAAAAACAGTAGAATCGTCCAAATAAATGGCGTTCTTTCTTGCTGTCGATTCAGACTTCTCCAGAGTAGCCAAATCAGCGTAATTCCCAGGAGAGGGATAGTCGCGAAGATATAAACTTGGGGTTGAGAAAAAAGACGCGATCGCGCATACTCATAAAAGATGGGCGTGGTAATCGTAATCACAATCGCGCCAATTAGCGTGGTGATCGCGGCAATTTTAGCGGTTTTGTAATGGGTAGCTTGTAATTCCCCTTCTGTTTTCAGAACCAAATAGGTTGAGCCAATTAACACATACCCTTGAATTAACGTCAACGCCACGATAACAGATTGCCAGGTTAGCCAATCCCAAGTGCCGCCAATAAAATGACCCGCTTCATCAACCGTAATCCCCGATAGCACAGCCCCCAAGGCAAATCCTTGACCCAGTGCCGCGCTGAAACTTCCGGCACCAAAGGCTAAATTCCAGAAGAACTTACGATCCGCTTGTTCACGAAACTCAAACGCTACCGCCCGAAATATAAACCCAAAAACCATCAATAAAATTGGGATGTACAAGGCAGTTAAAATTGTGCCGTAGGCTAAAGGAAATGCCCCAAATAAACCCCCGCCCATAATCACCAGCCAGGTTTCGTTGGCATCCCAAACATTACCCAAACTGGTCATTAAAATACCCCTGCGTTCCTCAGTTGAAGAGGTAACAGATAAAATGCCAACCCCTAAATCAAATCCATCCAGCATCACGTAGAGGAAGAGAAACAGGGCTAAAATCGCAAACCAGACTTGGGGAAGAAAATAGGATAGTGTCTCCATAAAACCTCCTACTGCTGTGCTTCTAGTGGGCGTTCATCGGGAATAAACTGTCCCGGATCAGTGTTGACGCCTTCTTGAGTATCAGAACTGGGTAAAGGGAGGTTGAAATTGGGACCTCGGCGGATAATTCGGCTACCGAAAAACAAAGTTGCACAAAATAACAGGATGTAAACCCCGCTAAAACTGAGTAACGAGGTTAAAACATTGCTGGCTGGGACATTGGATACGGCATCTACGGTGCGGATTTGCCCATACACTGTCCAGGGTTGTCGTCCCACACAGCGGACAATCCAACCGGATTCAACCGCAATATAACCGAGGGGCGCGGCAAAAATCCAGGCAAACATAAGCCAACGCTGCTGGGTAATGTTTTCGGCTGAAAGCTTACCGCGTAGCCATTGCAGGAGACTCACCAGCATTAATCCGGCGAAGAAGAAACCAATGGCAATCATGATCCGGAAAGAATAGTAGATTAACCCTAACAGATGGGGTCGATCTTCCGGTTTCCACTCCTTCAATCCTAAAACAGGTTCTGGCAATTCTTTTTGGAATTCCAGGATATATCCCAACGCATTGGGAACTTTAATTTCCCAATCATTTTGTTCAGCGGTTTCATTGGGAAATGCCAGAAGACTCCAATCTGCGGCAACTCCGGCTGGTATGGTTTCCCACTGCGCTTCCATCGCGGCTAGTTTAGACGGCTGATGACGATACACTTGTTCGCCACTTAAATGTCCAATATAGATCTGTAAGGGGGCGACGGCGATCGCAACCGCTAAGACAATTTTCAACGCCTTAGAAAAGAAGGCGGAATGGCGTTTGTTGAGAATGTACCAAGCGCTAATCCCGCCAATCACAAACAGCGAGGTTTCCAAGGTGCCAAAGAACATGTGTAGGACGCTGTTCACCATGAAGGGATTAAAAATTGCCTGAAAATAATCGCTGACAATAAACTTGCCATCGACAAATTCTCCACCGGCTGGGGTTTGCATCCAGGAATTGGCGGCTAAAATCCAGAACGTGGATAAGTTGGCACCAAATGCAACCAGGATAGTTGCAATGTAGTGCATAATGGGATGAACACGCTGCCAACCAAACACCATAATCCCCAAAAACGCCGCTTCTAGCATGAACGCCATCGACGCTTCAAAGCCGAGAATGCTGCCAAAAAAATTACCAACCGCCTCGGAAAAGGATGCCCAGTTGGTACCAAACTGAAATTCCATCGGCACACCCGTGGCGACACCAATGCCAAAGTTGAGAACATACAGCTTCGACCAGAAGCGAGCATGGTAATAATAATCAGGATTGCGCGTCTTCAGCCATAGTCCTTCCACGATAACCAGGTAAATCCCCATACCTGTGGTAAGAACGGGCCAAAGCATGTGAAAAATAGCCGTCACCGCAAATTGCAGGCGTGACAGCACGACGGTATCAGACAAAAATTCCATGACTTTCCGTTACATAAGACCTGAATAGGAACTAGAAAACCTGCGATCAGGCTCATGACCCGATTCATTATAATGCTAACGCGCTCAAACCGTCATCACGAGAGGTATCGGTTGAGGCAACTCAATCTCGGCAAGTGGCGAAATCCCGAATGGGAAAAACCAGGAAAGCCAAGTCGTGAGACTTGGAAGCCTACACTATAATGCGTAAGCATTTATTGTAGGAGGAGGTCAGATGTCCAGCTCTACCGTAGAAAATCTGGTGATTATCGGTTCGGGTCCTGCCGGTTACACGGCTGCCATTTACGCCGCCCGCGCTAACCTTAAACCCTTGATGTTTGAAGGCTTCCAAGCGGGAGGACTTCCTGGGGGTCAGCTAATGACCACCACTGATGTAGAGAACTTTCCCGGTTTCCCCGAAGGGATCACAGGTCCGCAACTGATGGCACGGATGAAAGCCCAAGCCGAACGCTGGGGAACGGAGTGTTACACCGAGGATGTCACGTCTGTGGATTTGAGTCGGCGTCCTTTCATTATCCGTTCTGACGAACGAGAAGTCCAAGCCCACAGTATTGTAATTGCCACCGGCGCCACCGCCAAACGTTTAGGACTCCCCAGTGAAAACCAATTCTGGAGTCATGGGATCTCCGCCTGTGCGATTTGCGATGGTGCGACTCCCATTTTTCATGGTCAATCCCTAGCCGTGGTGGGTGGGGGTGACTCAGCCGCTGAAGAAGCTGTGTACTTAACCAAATATGGGGATCATGTGCATCTATTGGTGCGCCGCGACCAACTGCGGGCATCGAAAACCATGCAAGACCGAGTGCTAAATAATCCCAATATCACCGTTCACTGGAATACGCAGGCGGTGGATGTGTTTGGTGAAAATGGTCGGATGAGTGGAGTCAAACTCCGCAACAACCAAACGGGCGAGGAGAGCGACTTACAGGTTAAGGGATTATTTTATGCGATCGGTCATACTCCCAACACCTCCCTGTTCCAAGGACAACTCGATCTAGATGACGTGGGCTATGTTATTACCAAACCGGGTTCGGTTGAAACCAGTGTAGAAGGGGTGTATGCAGCAGGTGATGTGCAAGACCATGAATTTCGCCAAGCGGTTACGGCAGCGGGAACGGGCTGTATGGCTGCCATGTTAGCGGAACGCTGGTTGTCTGTTAATAACCTGATTCAGGAATATCACCAGCAACCCGAATCTGAACCACCTACCCAGACGGCGGACGAGAAACCGACAGCAGATACAGAAGCAACTTTTGATATAAACAAGACAGGGCATGTTGGCGGTTATGCCCTACGCAAACTCTTCCACGAGAGCGATCGCCTGATTATGGTTAAGTATGTTTCACCCAACTGCGGTCCTTGCCATACCCTGAAGCCAATTTTAAATAAAGTGGTGGATGAATATGAGGGCAAAATTCACTTTGTCGAGGTTGATATCGAAGCAGAACCCGAAATCGCTGAAAATGCCATGGTTACTGGAACACCCACGGTACAATTTTTCAAAGACAAAGAAATCGTGGATCAACTTAAGGGTTTAAAACAAAAAAGCGAATACCGTCAGATGATTGAGAAGTACCTACCTACCGAAGTTTCAGCAGCTAGATAAGGTGCAGGACTTACGCACCAACACCAAATAGAGTAGGGACACGATCCTATCCATCTGGTCAACTTAAAAACCTACGGTGAGGCAGGTAATCAACAGTCGCGTTATCGTGTGAGTAAATGAACTACCCCTGAGTTTGACGAACTCATAAGTTGGTACTCAGGGTTTGATAGAGTTAATTAGCAATGAGTGCTATGACTGAATCCGTCCTTCCTCAACATACGATTGAGTCCCCTGATCGCAACCAAGCCAGGGATCGTACCCGCCGCCTTGTTTGGAAAATCGCGATCGCTACGTTGCTGTTGATGGCAGTAGGGAGTGCGACGCGGGTGATGAATGCTGGACTCGCTTGTCCGGATTGGCCCCTGTGCTATGGACAGTGGGTGCCAAGTCAGCAGATGAATTTCCAAGTCTTTTTGGAATGGTTCCATCGCCTCGATGCGGCATTAATTGGCGTCAGTACGATCGCTCTAATGGTTTTGTCGTGGTGGGATCGCCGTTTTTTACCCAAGTGGCTGCCTTGGGCGGCAACATTTGCCTTGGGTTTAATTGTGTTTCAAGGCGTCTTGGGTGGCTTAACGGTGACCGAACTGTTACGGTTTGATATTGTGACGGCTCACTTGGGTACAGCCTTGTTGTTTTTCTCAACCTTACTGATTATTGGTACTGCCCTGATGCCTTACAAGGGTACAGGAGCGGTTGGACGCTTACCCTGGCTGGGTTTTACGGCAGCTATTCTGGTTTACTTACAAAGCTTGTTGGGAGGTTTGGTGGCGTCCCGTTGGGCATTACATCAATGCTTTGGCGCATCTCAACTTTGCACCGTGATGAATAGTCATATTGCGGGTGTAGTCCCAGCTACGTTAGTCACATTAACCCTGGTTATTTGGGCATGGCGCACACCTGCCCTCCATCCCCTGTTGCGACAGTTGGCAAATCTGGCAGGTGGATTAGTAATTTTACAGATTATTCTGGGAGTGGCGACGTTCTGGTTACACCTACAGGTGGAACCCCTAACCCTGTCTCATCAAGCTGTAGGTGCTGCATTACTGGGAGATTTGATTGTCTTTACCGTTTTGGCATTACGCGATCGCACCACTGGGTTAGCGGTAGAAAAAGTAGGTGGGGACAATTAAAGTTAACGGCGAGGATTGTCATTTGTCATTTGTTGATTGTTCATGGTTCATGGTTCATTGGTAATCCTCTTCCCCATCTCCCCCAGCTCCCAGACGTAGCATGAGGAGTCTCTACATGGCTTCCCCTACTCGCCCGCCCCTACAGCATTAAAACGGCGATTGTGTCAAAGTGTTAATGATTGTATATAGTGTTTCAATAAATAAGGAATTGGTGAATTTAATGATTGGGACAACTATATCCCGTCAACATGAAAACTTCCGGCAAGTGATTCAGAGCTACTACCAAATCACAAAACCTCGCATTATTCCTTTGCTGTTGATTACGACAGCCGCAGGGATGTGGATGGCGTCTGAGGGGCAAGTTGATCCCTTTTTGCTACTCATTACTCTGCTGGGAGGAACCTTAGCCGCTGCTTCGGCTCAAGTCCTCAACTGCATTTATGATCGCGATATCGATTATGAGATGCTACGCACCCGTAGCCGTCCAATTCCCTCAGGGCGGATACAGACTCGTGATGCCTTGTTATTCGCGATCGCTCTCGGATCGGCATCGTTTACCCTATTAGCCGTCTTTGCCAATCTTCTAGCCGCATTATTGGCGATGTCGGGCATTATCTTCTACATGGGGATTTACACCCATTTACTCAAACGCCATACACCCCAAAACATCGTGATTGGCGGTGCAGCCGGGGCAATTCCAGCGCTGGTGGGTTGGGCGGCGGTGACGGGAGAGTTGAGTTTACCCGCCTGGTTGCTGTTTGCTGTCGTCTTTTTGTGGACTCCTCCCCATTTCTGGGCGCTGGCTTTGATGATTCGCGAGGATTACGCCAAAGTCGGGATTCCCATGTTGCCTGTTGTAGCAGGTGAAGAGTCTACAACCCGTCAAATCTGGGTTTACACGTTGTTAGTTGTTCCCGCGTCGCTGTTGTTCATTTATCCGTTAGGAGTATCGGGTGTGGTGTATGGCGCGATCGCGCTGGTGTTGGGTAGTATTTTCCTGCAAAAAGCATGGCAGTTATTACAAAGTCCCACCAATAACCAACTGGCGCGAGGGCTGTTTAAGTACTCGATTTTGTACATGATGCTCTTATGTACTGGTATCGTGGTGGATAGTTTACCGATCACCCAGCAACTCTCAACCGCTTTAGCTGACAATTTACAAACCTTGGTGAGTGCGATCCCGTTTTTGCCATTTCCGGTTTAATGGGAATAACCAACTGTGGTAGAGACGTTCCGGCGGAACGTCTCTACTAAATGATTCGTGCTAATCGATGTCTGAGGTTATAAAATGCTAAAATTTCATCAAGCTCCTGATGCAAGAGGCTAAGCAGCATGACGAAGATCGAAGTTGAACTCGACAAAAAAACCATTGAAAGTGCCAAGCTTTTGGCAGAGTCTCGGCAAATTACATTACCGGAACTGATTGCAGACGTTATCAAACTACTAGTCCGGCAAAAAAGAACAAAAGATCCTTGGTTAGGATTAGTTGCTGATGAACCGGAACTTGTTGGTGAGATACTTGAAGAAGCCCTAAAAAATCGGAGAGTACAGTTATTAAACGAAAAAATTGGAAAAGGCACTGCTTGACACAGACATTTTGTCTGAAATTTTTAGGAGAATTAATCAAAGGGTTATAGCTAAAGCTACTGCTTATCGTGCTGTTTTCGGTTGCTACACAATTTCGGTTATTACCTAGTCTATAATTTTTCTTTATTTTCCTACTCGACAACGATAAAGTTTATATTTATATTCACCAGCCCATGACCCATAAGACCGATCGCGAAAACAATGCTGCGCCTCTAAATCAACTTTAGTCCGAAAATCCACTAACCATAAATCGAAGGGGCGTGGTAGTTCAGTTAACGTGTTTTGTAAGCGTGCGATCGCGTCTGTATAGGTTCGGGTTTGGGGATCGCGATCCGCTAGAAAAAATTGAGCAGATGTTGTTCTATCCGTTTCAGAATTATTCCTATCCGATAATCGTTTAAATTCCCAGGCTAACCCCATCAGTCGCCCGGTTTGTCCATGATGCTTGTGAGTAGTGGCGATGAATACGGCAGATTGAGAAGCCTCTTGGATTACAGGTGCAAGCAAGTCGGGACGGTGATTTTGTAAGTACCCTAAATTCCCAATTGCGGTGAATCCTCCGATTAATCCCATCAGCCAAATCATTGCCACAATTGCTTTGCCATGCTTGAGCCCAGAAGCTGAATCAAATGTCACCTGCTGCCAAACTCCAGCTAATATCCCGGCTAATAACAGGATTACAACCGGAAAGTAAACGAACTGAAACCGCGCCCCTAGAGTTAAGTCCATACCTAAACCGTAGGTGATGCCAAAAACTAACGCGATCGCACTCCCTAAATATACCGACAAAATCTGCAAGGCTAAACGGCGATCAGGAAAGTGCTGTTGGATTTTCCAGCCATTACCGAGTCTTGGTATCAGGCTAACCACAAATAACACCGTTACGATACCGGAGATTACCACGATCCAAATTGGCAGAATAGTTGTGGCGGTGGGAAGCAAGAGGATCATACTCAACCCCCAAATAAACAGCCGCCCAATTGGTGCTAACCATTCACGAGTGAGATCCCCGTCGGCTATCCAGGCTGTGGGTTCGCTACCGTAGATACTGGATAAAGCAGGTAGCCAAACTAAACCCCCGACAAGCGTCCCTAAAGCAACCCCATAGATACGCCGCCAATGCGATCGCGTCAAAATCTGAGGATCTTTCCTTCCCTGTTGCCAAGCCTGCGTCAACAGCACAATCCCTTCCGCACAGATGGTTAAGCTGAAAAAATAATGGGTGGCGATTCCCAAACTATTGACACCCACCCACACTAATCCCATTCCTACTGATAACGGTTCCTCACGGTGAATACCCTGAATTGCCACAACTAAACAGGATAAAGACGCAATCACCCATAAAATCACCAGAGTGTAGTGACGTGCATCTTGGGCGAGGAAAATCCCGTAAGGTGAAACCGCCATGATCGCGGCGGCGATTTGACCGACTAACCGAGAACCAAACGCTAAATACCCCAAACCAAATAGGCTAGGAATAGCCGCAATTCCCAATAATGCCGAGAGCGATCGCGCCCCCCATAATGATACCAATCCGTCATCAGTAGGAAAGACCTTTATCCACAAATGGGTTAAGACAAAATAAATCGGCGGATGGGTACTTTCTTGCCTTAAATGGTTGACAACTGAACCCATATCTGCATCAGCCATAGGATGCAAGGGATAGAGCAAGACATCTGAACTAATCCACTGATTCAGTGGCACGGTTTGAAAACTGTTGCCTAAACTAAAGACCATCGTGGCGAACTCATCAGTCCATGGGGGTAGAGACACCAAACGACTCAAGCGCAGGATTGCACCAAGGGCTATCCATAACAAGAGTAGCCCAAAGTGCAACCAATGTCGTTGTTTAGGGTTCATGGTTCATGACAATTGATACACCAAGGCTTGAAGCCAAGCAAAAAGCGATACCTGACGATGAAGTCTAGATATCGCGTTTTGGCTTAGGAAATAGTTTCAAGCTTCCGGGATAAGGCGATCAATAGGTGATCGCCTTTCTTTGGGGCTTTTCTACTCAGGAGACTCAGTGGGAGACCCTGTGGGAGACTCAGTGGGAGACTCTGTGGCTTCTCCACCGTCTACTGGAGCTTCGCCTGCATTTTGGCAAGCGCCTAAACTAGCTCCCAAAGCCAATACCAGCAACAAACTCAGGAATTTCTTAGTCATACACTCCCCTTGGTGTTAAAGACTGCGTCAAATCAGACGTTACGTTAGCTTACTATAACTTTATAGTTTTCACACGACTACTGGTTTTTTCCCTTAATCGAGCAAGAGTGAACCCACTCTAACCGATAACGGTGGCACTTCGCTACACTGCGCTTACACGCCGCTTTGCTTGCCTTGAGGGTGAGGGAAGATGCCAAGATAGGCTGGAATGACATTCACCAGCTTACCTGACCCAGTTGTCGGCATGTTGCTTATGATTCATTAAATTCTGAAGAATTACGTAGTCTAACTAAATTAGCTGCATAATTGTTAATATAGGGTTTTTTTAGCGGTTTAGCCTATAAAATCAGGACAAGCCGTCAAGGTGGGTGCGGAGGATTGTTTAAGGAATGCATTGTGTTTTCTAATTTTTATCACGCTTTTCAATCGATCCAAGCTTGGATCAAGTATCCCCCAAGGCAAGCAGCACTAACCCAAAAAATCGTTGATCGTATCCGTAATTCCCTGGAATTGCAAGTTGTTGTGCAAACAGCCGTAGACGAAATTGCGGCGTTGCTTAGACTTGATTGTTGTAGTTTTTTCTGGTATTCGCAAGAACGGGGACAAGTTGAGATTGTCTGCGAACGCCGTCAGCATGAGCATCAGCCCTCGTATTTGGGAGAGTATCCCCTAGAATGTTTTGGTACTATGGCAAGGGCGATCGCCGAAGGGAAACGGATCGTTAATCGTGGCACAGCGCACTTGACACCCACAGGAGTACGGTGGAGAGTGCAACAGCTTTTACACAAATCCTCTGCCAATCCCCCATCACTCATTCCCAATCCCTCCCTCTGGGAATATAAAGCCAGCTTATTGATTCCCGTCACAGGTAAAGAAAACGGAATTGGGTTTATTGCTTGTCTTTGTGAGCAACCTCGGTTTTGGGCAACTCCAGAAATTCAATTTTTAGAGTCGATCGCGGAATCCTTAGAAATTGGTATCCGTCAAGCTCAACTCTATGAACAAACCCAGAACCAAGCCATTCGGGAGCAAATCGTTAATCATATTACTAATCAAACTCGCCAGAGTTTTGATCCCCAGACCATATTAACGGAAGCGATTAGCCATCTGTGTTCAGCGTTGGAAGTGGATCGATGTTTGGTGCATTTAGTCGAGGATTATCAAACTTCAGATCGACCAGCCGTCAACTCAGAAGCTGTGATATTAAACCACAACCATCTCTATGAGGTGTATCGCCAACCCTTTACCCCTTGTAAAGACACATTTAATCCCCACGGTCCAATTACCCAGTGGATTATTCAGCACCGACGGGCGGTAGTGATTCCCGACGTAACCCAAGATGAACGGATTGATGCCAACAACGAAGAATACCAATCTGCCCAAATCAAATCCTCGTTAGTGGTTCCAGTGCAAGCCCATGGTAAACTTTATGCCATTTTGTACCTTAATCAATGCGCTTACATTCGCTATTGGTCAAAACACGATCAAGAATTAGCGCAAGCGGTGGCTGATCAACTCGCGATTTCCTTGCAACAGGCATATTTATATACCCGCACCCAGCAACAAGCGGCACATAATGCCATGCAAGCCCAAAAACTAGCAGAAATGATTGAAGAACTGCGGCTGACCCAAGTCCAACTGATTCAAAGTGAAAAAATGTCCAGTTTAGGCAGAATGGTGGCTGGGGTGGCTCATGAAATCAATAATCCCATTAGTTTCATCTATGGCAATATTCCTTACTTAGAAAATTATGTCAATGACTTGCTGCGTTTAGTGCAAGCCTACCAAACTGAATATGCGAACCCCTCACCGACGCTGAAAAACATCTTGGAGGAAATGGAAATTGAATTTTTAAGCAAGGACTTACCAAAACTTTTGCAATCCATGCAATCAGGTACTAAGCGAATTCAGGAAATCGTACAGTTATTGCAAAGATTTTCGCGGCACAACGAAGCCTCCTTGAAACTGATTGATATCAACGCGGCATTGGAAAATACGTTATTAATCCTGCACAACCAATGCATCAATACGATTAGCATAGAACGGCATTACGATAACCTCCCTCATGTCGAATGTTACCCTAAGCCGATCAATCAGGTATTTCTCAATCTGCTGACGAATGCCATTGAAGCACTCAATCGTTCGCCCAATTCTGATAAAATGATTACCCTGCGAACGCAGTGGCAACCGAGCATTCATTCTGCGGATGAGGATCGGGTACAAATTAGTATAGCTGACAATGGTGCAGGGATTAATCCAGAGGTTCTCTCAAGTATCTTTGAGCCATTTTTCACAACCAAAGCCGTTGGAGAAGGTCGAGGTTTGGGTTTAACCGTGAGCTATCAAACCATTGTTAATCAACACCAGGGGCAACTAGACGTGCGATCGCAACCGGGTCAAGGGACTGAGTTTATTTTGCAAATCCCAGTGCGCCATCATCATGCCCTAAAATCGAGTCCCTCGTCCTCTCAATCCCCCACTCCTGCTTCTGACTTGTCACGGGAAGTCGCTAAACCAAGTTGACAGGGGAGATGGGAAGATGGGGAGATGGGGAGATGGGGAGATGGGGAGATGGGGAACCGCCAACACTCTTGCACTTAAAACGCGGTTGGGACTCTTGGGAGTCGTATCCTGTGTCGGGTAAGAAACGATAATGGTAAAGCCCGCCCCTACACAAAAAACAAAACTCAAAATACAAATATTTGCCGAATGCTTATGAATGCTGTCTCTCGCTCTGTTCCAATTCAACATCGTCCCTCTCGCCAAGTTCCGGTTTCCTCATCCTCAAGAAGGCGGTCATTTCGATCAAGCCCTGTGTCACCCTTGGCGTCTAGAACCAGTCGCCAAAAGGTAGAAAGGCTTGACACCTCACGAGAACGGACTCCTGGTTGGTTGCGATCGCTGATGATCCTGCAACGCGGTTCGGATGTGATCACGCTCCTCCTGGGTATTGTGACACTAACCATTTATGCTTGGACTGTATATACCCAGCAGCAGTGGACGCAAGAATACCGAAAATTGGGAACGCTCCAGCGGAATGAGCGTGATCTGACAACAACGAATGAAATCATCAAAGATCAACTCGCTCAACAAGCGGAACGCCCTGCCACAGGTTTGGTAACACCTACTACTGCCAATACCCTTTTGCTCTCTCCGGCACCTCAGCGCCAATTCCAGGAATCTCCGCATCAGACGTCTGACCAAGAAACACTAGCACAGACTCCTTTGGGATATTGAGGTAACACACACAAATGCACAAGGGAGCAGGGGGAGTCATGTTCCAGACGTAGCATGCTACGTCTGGGAGCAGGTTACTTGGGCAGGATGAATGATCGAATGCAGAACTCAAAACTCAAAACTATGCCCTTGAGCGAAGCGAAGGGTCAACACTCAAAACTGAACACTCAACAGTCAAAACTGTTTCAACGCCCTGGGTTTAGATTGCTGTTAATTTGGGTAATCATGATGGCAGGGAGTTTTGGGCTTTTATTCAATTTATATCGGCTGCAAGTCGTCATCTCACCTAGCTTGGAAGAAAAAGCAAGGCAACAGCAGATGATTTATATGCGCCCGTTTATTCCGCGTCGTCCAATAGTTGACCGTAATGGTAATGTTTTGGCGGTGGATCGGCGCGTCTATACCCTTTACGTTCATCCTAAACTGTTTAAGCTATCCAAATCAAATATAGCGACTCAGCTAGCGCCAATTCTGAACCAGTCGTCTACTGACTTGGAAACGCTATTTAATAAAAGAAATACGGGGATTCAAGTTAGTGGAGCATTAACGGAAGATACAGCGAACAAAATTGCTCAATTAAGTTTGGATGGGATCGAACTGATTCCCAAATATTCTCGCCTTTATCCTCAGCAAGGGTTAGCCGCCGATGTAGTTGGGTACGTCAATATTGATCATCAGGGTCAGGCAGGAATTGAGTATTCTCAGGAAAAATTATTAGAACGAGAAATTCGCACCCTGCGAATGAGTCGGGCAGGTAATGGTACATTGATGCCGGATCATATTCCCGAAGGGTTTCTCCACTCAGATGATCTGCGGTTGCAACTGACTCTAGATAGTCGCTTACAACGTGCGGCACGTTCTGCCCTTAAGCAGAAAATTAAGGAATTTAATGCCAAACGAGGTACTGTAATTGTTATGGATGCCTTGGATGGTTCCTTGTTGGTGTTAGTCTCAGAACCAACCTATAACCCGAATCAATATTCGACCTCTGACATTAGTTTGTTTAAAAATTGGGCATTGGCAGACTTGTATGAACCTGGTTCCACGTTTAAGCCTTTGAATGTAGCGATCGCGCTGGAATCTGGAGCCGTTCGTCCTGATAGTTTATTCAACGATACGGGTTCGATTCAGATCGGTCGGTGGCCTATTGCCAACTATGACAAAAAAGCCCATGGCATGATCAATCCGACACAAATCCTGCAATATTCCAGTAACGTGGGCATGGTGCGGATGATGCAGCAAATGAAGCCCGAGGTTTATTATGGTTGGCTAGAAAGATTGGGATTAGGGCAGAAACTGGAAACAGATTTGCCCTTTGAAACCGCCGGACAGCTCAAAAATCAGCGAAAGTTTACCAGTTCCCCGATCGAACCCGCAACAACAGCATTTGGTCAAGGTTTTTCCCTAACACCCCTGCAACTTGCTCAACTCCATGCTACGTTAGCCAATGGGGGTAAGTTGGTTATGCCTTATATGGTACAAGGACTTTTTGATAGTCAAGGTCAGCTATATTGGCAACCACGTCTGAGTGCGCCCCGCCCTATCTTCTCACCAGAAACCAGTCAGAATGTTCTGGAAATGATGGAAACCGTGGTTAGCCAAGGAACGGGAAAAACGGCTCAAATTTCAGGGTATCGAGTGGCGGGAAAGACGGGAACGGCTCAGAAAGCTAGTCCCACGGGGGGGTATTTTACTAATGCCAAAGTTACCAGCTTTGTGGGAATTCTCAGTGTGGATTCTCCTCGTTATGTGGTGATAGCGGTGGTGGATGAACCGAAGGGAAATGCTTTTGGCTCTACAGTCGCAGCACCAATCGTCAAGTCAGTTATGGAAGCTTTAATCGCGATTGAGCAGATTCCGCCAAGCCAGCCAAAAGTAGCGACAGAATGACTTTGACAGTCCCCGCCCGATAAGGACGGGGATTATTCCGTCACAGGGATTCCCACGAATTTACCCTCAGAAAGCATCGTCAAAATTGCAGCAACACCCAAGTTTGAGAAAAAATACAACTATCCCATATTACAAGTAGGAGTTATGTCTGAACAGTTTACCCAACAAGTCAGCGATCGCATCTGTAAGCACATGAACGAGGATCATGCTGATGCGATCGCGCTTTACGCCCGTACCTTCGGGAACTCTCCCGATACCGAGTCGGCTCAAATGCAGTCCATTGATGCGACAGGAATGAATTTAATCGCCCAACGTCAGGGTGAGTCGGTTCCCTTACGCATTGAGTTTGATCACACCCTCAAAGACTCGGAAGACGCCCACCACACGTTAATTGACATGGTGAAGCAAGCCAGAGGTGCGGCTAAATCAACCTAGCGACGTGATAAATTAACGGAGCGGCTATTAACGCGGGTAAAAAGGACGCAACACGGATGTGGGTCAACTGTAACAGGTTGATTCCCGTCCCTAAAATCATTAGTCCTCCTACCCCTGTAATCAACAGAATGCGGGGATCAGTGGCGGGATCAGGAATCGCTTGCGCCAACACTCCCGCCACCAGAGAGATTCCGCCCTGATAGACGAGAATCACCATAATCGAAAAACCTACGCCAATTCCAAAACTGCTTGAAAGTGCGATCGCGGCGATTCCATCCATTACGGCTTTGAGTGTCAGCAAGGTATCGTCACCCGTCAAGCCATTATTCAGACTCCCCAGCAACGTCATTGGACCGACACAAAATAATAAGCTAGCCGCCACAAATCCTTCCGTGAACGCACCACTTCCGCGAAATCGACGTTTCAGCCAATGTCCCACGGATTGCAGTCTAGCTTCAATTTGCCACCATTCTCCCAGTAATCCCCCTAACACAATGCTAATTAGCGCCAACACCACACCATCAATGCGCCCTGCTTGCACCTGAGTCATACTCGCCGCCATGGTAACACCCAGAAATAGGGTAAGAAGTCCTACCCCTTGGGTGATAATTTGTTGCATGGGTTTAGGTAAACGGTGCTTGAGTAACAACCCTACAGTTGTGCCAATCGCTACCGTTATCACATTAATCCAAGTCCCGCTTGTCTTAGCAAAGAAATCAGTTAGCAAAATATTAACTGTCAACGTTAATAATGGCATGTGATGGTTCCCCTTCTCCCTTGATGGATACTGCTGGTCATTAACTGAGGGGTCAGACCCCTCCCCGCCACCTGACAGGTGTAGGTTTTTTACTTTAGGGTGGGGGCTAGACTTGGAAGAAAAGGAAGGAAAGTAGACAAGGAAGAAAAGAAGGGTATAGTTCAAGATGTACTGTATCTAAATGTCTCCATTTCGGATCACATCTAACTTGATAGTTTCCTTGGTGATTAATTCTTAAAAAAGGATGCCAATTTAAGGAGCAAATTGCCTCAAATAGCCAGTCAGCATATAGTCCCCTATCCGCTAATACGATGACTTGCCAATAGTCGGGGACTACATCCTTGACATAGTGAAAAATATGAAGCCAATGAGGTTTCCAAGAACCTTTTTCTGTACCTTTAACAATTTTACACGCTACGGGAATGCCACAACCTTGATAAAGAACATGAAGAGAAAGAACAGTAAAATTCTGACCAATATTGGTGGCATCTATTGCCAAGGGTAGCCATTTTTCTTCAGATTGCCATAAAGAATCCATTTGAGTAGAGGAGCAAAGCATTGGCTAACATCTAACTCTCTTCGTTTCCCCCCTTTTTTATCTTTACTATCTTGATACCATTCTTTCAGTCTTTGTCTGACTGTATTTCTTTTTTCTCCATTGATTTGGGCGATAAATTCTGATCCTCGGGTCAGACTACTTGAACCTGTCATCACCATGCCAAAACTCCAAGTTGCTTGCGCCAACTACTTCAGGCAAAGACAAATGAGGAAAATGATAGGAGACAATTTTTGACCAGTCTTTTAAATGCTTATTCCTTAACATAGCTTAACCAATTAACCAGTTTTCTGGGTGATTAATCATGTTTACTAATCCGCTTAAAATTTGATTATATGTATGATATATTCTTCTGCCTTGCTCCGTTGATATATACTCACATTTAACGGCAAATTTTAGCCAAACCTGTGTTTCCGCACTTTCGGCTTCACAGTCATTCAGCTTAGCCAGAAATGATGCTTGATACCTTCTCTTTCGCCAAGCTTCTGCTAGGGAGGGCACATACGGCACGAGAGGAACGTCGTATTTGGTCAGTGAGAGAATATCTTTCTTCTATGGGAAATTGTTGTGATATTTCAAAAATAGCCATGGCTGCATCAAAGGCTTTTTGATAAATAATTAGATCTTCGTGAGTTTTGATTTTTTTTTGGTTTTCTTCCTTGTCCACTTTCCCTCCAAGTCTTCCAAGTCTTACCTCCATTCTACCGTAAAGGTAAAAAACCTACCCCTGTGAGCTCTCCCAACCCCCCTCGTTCCCCCCTACAAGAGCAGGGGGTTTTCAAAGTCCGGGGGAATCTTTAAAAGAAAAGTGAACTTTTCC
>NZ_JBKHHI010000076.1:0-21091 GCF_046539235.1 Coleofasciculus sp. | reverse complement strand
TTTGACCTTCAGTGGGTGTGTAGGGGCGGGTTTTACTATTATCGTTTTTCACCTCACCCATAAGCAATTAAACCCGCCCTGACTCTCCCTGGTTCTAGACGTTCCACCGGAGGAGTCTCTACAATCTACAAGCTTCCCCCGTTCCTGCACACCCCTTCTCTGGAAAAAAATAGTGACAATCGCTTGGGGATCTGATAACAAATACTGGTGGCGGTTACAGGTACAATTGGGCGATGTGAGACCTCCTTGGGGATAACGCTCACAACTCCCCTAACCATAACCTTTCTGCCCTGTCTCTGATATCCCCTGACTATCGTCCGATTAGGGTGGGGAGTTAGGACTGTTCATCTCAAGTGTTGCTGGCTTAATAGGTAGTATCTTGGTGGATAATCGTTATTTTGTTTATGAAGTCGTTGGTTTGCGTCAGAGTGCAGCTACCGACACCCTCAACTACCCCATTCGTCGGAGTAGTTCTGTCTTGATCAGAGTTCCGTACAGCCGCATGAACCAAACGATGCGGCGAATTTCCCAATTAGGTGGCAAGATTCTCAGCATACGAAGCCTAACTCCTAACACAGAGCAAGAGAGTTGCTTCGCTTGGTGGGTAGAAATTGTCACCGCAGAACCTGCGGTCACTTACTACTTTGGACCCTTTGATACTCCAGAAGAAGCCGCGTCTTATGAAGCGGGTTACATTGAGGATTTAGAACAAGAGGGCGCTCAAGGGATCGCCGTGACGGTTAAATGGTGCAAGCCCGACAATTTAACAATTTTTTAAGCTTTCTGGGTCAGATCGCGTCAATTTTGACTAGAATCATGGTGATATTGTCCCGTCCGCCTTTTTCTTTGGCGGCGGCAATTAGGTTAGCGGCGATCTCTTCGCCATCCCCATGGGACTGGAGATGGGACGCGATCGCGGTATCCGAGAGTTCCTCAGTCAGTCCGTCGGTACAAAGGAGCAGGAAATCTCCTGACTGAATCTCCATGGACTCGACATCAACTGACTTTAAATCTTGGCGACCTAGACATTGGGACAACACATGACGCCAGGGATGCGTTCGCGCCTGTTCTGGAGTCAGATCCCCAGCTTTCATGGCGCGTGCTACCCAGGTATGGTCATCCGTCATTTGTTCGAGTTTTAATTGTCGCCATCGATAGAGGCGAGAATCACCCACATGAGCCAGCCAGGGCTGACCTTTACGGAAGATGACCACGACAGCCGTCGTACCCATGTCTGCCCGTTCGGGATGCTTTTTTTGATCCTCTAAGATCGCCTGATTAGCGTCGTAGAGGGCTTGTTCCAGTAACTTTTCCGAAGGGACTGAATCTAGCCATTGCCGCTCTAAACGTGCCTGAATGACCTCTGTAGCCAGTTGGCTGGCTTCTTGTCCCCCTGCATGACCGCCCATGCCGTCGGCGACAATAAAAAAGCGTCCCTTCGGATCGATGTAGTAATAGTCCTGGTTGACGGTACGAATTAAGCCCGGGTCAGTGAGACCCGTAAAGCGACATTTCATAAAGTTTGTGCTGTCGTCAATAACCTTATGGGATTTATAACATGCGATCGTATCGGTCGAGCCTTCGCAGTAAACGAATTAGGGCAACAGCGATCGCGGCGGCGACTAACGCCACAACTAATGCCAGCCCGACTTGACCATTAACAAATAAGATCGTAGCTGACAATGTGAATGCACTGAGTAGTAACGCATAATTTGTTCCTATCTGAATGCTACTCATGCGGCGCAAGATCCGATCCGACTCGATAGAACGAACCCGTAGACGTATATCTCCCCGTTCTAATTTTTCAATCGTATCCTCAATCCGCCGAGGTAATCCCAACGCCGTACTACTCACTTGAGCCGCTTGGCGTCCCAATTCATTCAAGAATGTATTACCCTCAGGGCTATTACCGTTAGTCATGATTTGCAGAGCAAAAGGTTTTGCCACTTCCATAAAGTTAAATTCTGGGTCTAAGCCCTTGCCCACTCCTTCCAAGGTGGAAAAGGCTCGCATCACAAACGTGAAGGTTGCCGGAAAGCGAAATGGCTGATCATAGGCAATTTCATAGAGATCGTCGCTAATTTCACTCACCGACTGATTCTCAAAGGGCTTATCCATAAAGTGATCCAGCATATACTGAATCGAACGCCGCACTGGACCCATATCATCAACCGGAGACAGGGCACCCAATTCGACCAGAGACCCGACCACTCGGTTGGCATCCTTTTGGGCAATGCCAAAGAGCGTCTCCATCAACTGTTCCCGGACATTCGCCTTAATCTGCCCCATCATACCGAAATCATAAAAAATCAGTGACCCTTCCGGACTAACTGCTAGATTGCCGGGATGGGGATCGGCATGAAAGAAACCGTCATTGAGCAACTGCTGAAGATAAGCTTTTGCCCCTAGTTGAGCCAGCAGTTTCCGATCCAATCCTGCGGCTTCTAATGCCTCGTAGTGACTAATCTTAATTCCTGGAGCATACTCTAGGGTTAAGACTCGATTTGAGGTATAGCGCCAATAGACACGCGGAACTTTTACCCAATTATAGGTGCGGAAATTGCGGCGGAAGGTATCGGCATTGCGACCTTCATTAAGATAATCAATCTCTTCCCAGAGAATACGACAGCATTCTTCATAAATGCCCATCCAGTCTCGACCTCGACCCCAATCGGGGTGATTTTGGAAGTAACGGGCAATCCCCTTGAGAATTTGTAGGTCTATCGTAAATAGTTTCCGCAAGCCCGGTCGTTGTACCTTGACCACAACCTCTTCTCCACTCTGGAGTTGAGCTTTGTGGACTTGTCCTAAACTGGCTGCTGCTAGAGGAATCGGATCAAAATTGCCAAAGAGTTCACTTACAGATTTCCCTAAATCTTGCTTGACAATTGCCTCAACTTGATCATAGTTAAAAGCTGGGACGCGATCCTGTAGTTTAGACAGTTCCTCTACATATTCACCAGGGAATAAGTCAGACCGAGTTGAAAATAGCTGTCCCACCTTGATGAAGGTCGGACCTAACTCCAAGAACGTATCTCGAATCCAGATTGCCTGTGTCTTACGACGAGCCGCCTGTTTGGCATCGGTCATGCCCCCTGGATAGCTCCAAGGTTTGCCGTTGAGCCACAACTGGAAGAGGAGGGTTAAAACAAATGTCCAAATATCGACAAATCGTCGATGTCGGGAATAGTTTTCCCGATTCCAACGATATGCCTTGTCTTGGTTTATCCCTCTTAGGGAACGTTGGCTAGACACCTGGCGTTCCTTATATTGTTTGAGGTTGACATAGTTATCAGAAACAGCAGACACCTAGATTCCTGAATGATGGTCTCCTCTTAATCTTAATAAAAATTCAAAATCTTTGAAAGCTAATAACACCCTAAGCGAGTATCTGTAATACCACATCTGGGTTGACTACCCCCTTTTTGGTAGAGACAAGGCAGATGGCTCCAAAGCAGATGGCTCCAAGGCTTCAAGGAAAAAGTATCCCAGGGATAGAGAAGATTCCCAAAGCGGATTGGTAAAAGCTGTAACGGGTGAAGGGAAAAGGGAAACACCTCCAGTATCACTCAAATCAAGTCACTGATTGATTGCGATAGAGCTGTAGTTCAGTCCGCAAGCGAGCAATTTCAGCTCGTAACTCGTCAATAGTAGCTTGTAGGTCAACGGATTGAGAACCAGTCGAAACAGTAGTACTAGAAGAGCGATCGCCCATGGCGATTTCCATTTCCTGTTGCGCCCTTTCCATGACTTGCTCAGTAAACTGTTGTAAATGCTCTCGCTGTTCAGCATCAAATTTGCCAAGTTCGCTAAGAGCATTCGTTAAGGAGTCTTCTACGCGATCGCCCAGAGTTTGAGCTAGCGATCGTCCGACAAAAAAGGCATGAATGACTGGATTGCTCATGGGGAAAATATTGTGGGTATCTGTAACGAATTATAACGTGCTAAAACGATTGGCGGAGAGCTGGGGGAGACAAGGGAGAGGGAGCAGATGGGGCGGGTTTAGTCCCATCCGGATCAGGTGAAAAACGAGAATAGTGAAACCCGCCCCTAAAAACCAGGTTCCCAACTAGCGCAGCCCAGGGTCAAAACATTTCCTGTTCCCGGTTCTGTGTGTCCTTTTCTCTGACAAATTTTGGAGGTTCGGAAACGGGCCAATCGCTACGGGGAGGAAAGGTTTGTTGGGTATGCAAAATCGTTGCTCCAGGTTCACTTGATTGATTTAGTCGTACAGCACAACCGAATCCAATACCGGCTGACGCCGCGATCGCTCCTGTCATGAACAAGGCTTGTAACGGTATTGAGGCTTGGGTTTTGGGATTGTTGATTGTTGAGTTGGGATGTTTTTCGACTGGCTGAGTGATAATTGGCTCAGGGATAGTAACAGACTCCTGAAGGGGAAGCTGCTTTAGCCAAGTGTCTATCGTTTGGGGACGGTTGTTGGGGATGAGTTCTAAACCATACTGTAATGCTTGTTGAATGGTGGGACTCAATTTAGACAGGGCTGGCTGAGAGGGTGAGGAAAATAGACAATCGTTTCCCTTGGCTGATAACCTCTGTCGCACAGGTGCGGGTAAGGGAGGATATCCGGTGAGTAAGCAGTAGAATGTGGCGGTTAAGGCATAGATATCAGTTTGTCGTGTCGCTGTGTTTGCCAAGGTGTTGTCTTCTGGAGGAGCATAGCCAGCAGAAAGGAAGCTGGCGTAGGTTTGTTTGATACCTGGGGTGAACTCATAGAGCATGCCAACTTCACATAACACAACGCGATCGCTATCCTGACGCCGAATAATGTTTTTGGGTTGGATATCTCGGTGGAGTAACTCGACTTGGTGTAGAACCTTTACCGCATCACTGATTTGACGGATATAGTTGATCGCCTCCGCCTCTGGCAAGGAACCCGCTTGCAGAACGTCTGCCAATGTCTGTCCAGGGATATATTCCATCACCAGGTAGGGATATCCCTTGTCCTCAAAATAGTCGAGGACGCGAACCAGATGAGGATGTTGGCAGTAATTCAAGCGTTTGGCAATGTCTAAAAATTCCTGCTTGAATTGATTAACATTGGGATGCTGGCGCAGCGCTTCCCCTAGGGTTTTGATCACAACCGATTGACCTGACTCAGTATCGGTTGCTTTGTAGGTAAGACTGAAAACACCCGCACCCAGTTGGGTACTGAGAACGTATTTTCCTTGGTTTAAGCCCCGTTCTGCCGTCAAGTTCATAAAAATTCACTCCCCACAAGCACAAATAATGCTATAGCCTAGATGGAGTATATCCAAATTGTGCCAAATCAACTCAACACCCAGTCTCTTGAGTCAAAACTTTCTTACTTAGAGCAAGGATAATGCTGCTCTAAAAATGCTTGGGCATCTGCCTTATTCTGAATCACGCCATCCAAAGTTGCGGCTAACAGGACATCTAATATCTCCTTATAGTGTGGTCCTGGCTTATACCCCAAGCGTTTGAGATCATTACCATTCAGAGGCGCTTGCACGGTTGCCAAGTTGGTGAAATAGTGCCACAACTTGCGCCGAATTGCTCTAGAACTATGGACGGCAATCAAAACCAATGTGGGTAATTTATACTGACGTAGTAGCAAAACGACTTCACTGGGACGCTGACATTGGGGTAGAGATTCCACCACTTCGGTTTGGGCTTGTCCGAGATGCTGCAGTCGCTCAATACTATCAATAGGCAGTTGTAAATTTTCTGCCACCTTGCTGCGTTCTTGAGGGTCTAGATAGGCAATTAACACCTCTAGACGCATCTGCCAATGTTTGAGGGTTTGATCCGGATCAAACCGTCGTAACCAACGGTCAATTAGACGAACCCGCCACCATAACAATGGGTCAAGCTTTAAGCTGGGATGAAGACAGCGCAACGCTCCGAGTGAGCCGATAAGTTGTAATGCCCGTTGCCAATAGGGGGCTTCTAGAATGTACTTTAATTCGGCTTTCAAGCGGGTTTCTAGGGCAGGGGCTCGCGTATTTGCACCTAGCGATCGCTCATAAACGCCACTCTCTAACGCATACTGGATATAGTCTTGGGTTTGGGGTTCCAGTTCAAAGCCTAAACGCACGGCAAACCGCACCGCTCGATAAATGCGGGTGGGGTCTTCGATAAAACTATTAGCGTGCAAGACGCGAATTTGACGCGATCGCAAATCTAACATCCCGCCAAAAAAATCCAGTAGGGGCAACGCCTCACCCCGCCTTCCGGTCAGTCGGGCTGCCATGGCGTTAATGGTAAAATCTCGTCGATAGAGATCCTGGCGAATAGAACTGGCTTCCACTTCCGGATTCGCCGCCGGATAGGGATAAAACTCAGTTCGAGCCGTGGCAATATCAATCCACAGGGAATCCAGCACCGGGTGATTATGCCACAGCAATGCTGCCGTTTGAAACGCCCCATGAACGTCTAAGCGAGCATTCGGGTAACGTTCACGCAAGGCTTTCGCCAAAGTTACACCTGCACCCACATCAGCCGCCCGATGAAACCCATCAACAACTAAATCCACATCTTCTAAAAGTAGCGGTTGGCTCTCATCCGCCAGCAATACATCCCGAACTGCTCCCCCCACCAAATAGAGATGCCAACCCCGTTCCTGGGCTTCCTGGGCGGCTTGAGTGAGCAATTGCCACAGGGCAGGAGCCAGACGTTCTCGCACATTCAGGAGGCGGGATGAGGGATAAGTCATCTGGATTGGGCAAGTCTCTCCCCAGCGCTCTTGATCTTGGCGCAATTGTCGCAGGACATCAGTACGAGTGACAATACCGACTAACTGCCCATTCTCTAACACGGGTAAGCGTCCAATATCGTAAGTCACCATCAGCGACTCAATTTCGGGCAGTGAGGTTTGGGGGGTAATGGTTTTCAGGTTTCGGGTCATATACCCTTTAACTGGAGCATGACCCAAACCGTGATGCAGTGCCAGATCAATATCTCGCCGTGAAATAATCCCGATTAACTGATCCTGTTCATCGACAACAGAAAGCCCAGAATGCCCATAACGCAGCAAAATCCGCTGCGCTTCGCCAACGGTGGTATCGGGGCGAATAGTTCGCACCGGGGATGACATTAACTCTAGGGCGCTTAGGGGTTGGGGAATTTGCTCCTTGAATTGATCAACGAGTTGGGGCAAAACCTCTGGGGGATTGTCATGGCGTAGGGTGACGGCGGCGGCTTGAGAATGCCCCCCTCCACCTAGGGGTTGTAAGAGCGCATTTAAATTCGTGCCAGGAATTCGCGATCGCCCGATGATCGTGAGACGGGATGATTTTGAGTGTTGAGTTTTGGATTCAGAATGACTACCCATTCCCCCATCTCCCCCATCTTCCTTATCTCCCTCATCTCCCTCATCTCCCCCATACTCCGCCGCCAGCAATAGGGCGTCGCTTTCAGTCAGGTCAACTAATCGTGAGGCTAAACTTGATAGTCCTGGTACATAGTCGGGGGTTTTCAGGAATACCCAAGAAATGGTATAACCTTGGTGATTTTGAGATTCTAACTGGTCTAGGGCTGTGGTGAACAGTTGTTGTAACTGGGGCGAAAGTCCTGGATCAACATAGTCAGCAATCTGGCGTATACTTGCCCCTTGTGCCATTAACCAAGCCAGGGCCATGGCATCCCGTGGGGTGGTTTGGTCAAAGGTTAAGGAACCTGTATCCACATGGATACCGAGTGCCATCACTGTGGCTTCGGCGGTGGTTAATTGGATTGAGGTTTGTTGTAATTGCTCGACGATGAGCGTTGTGGTGGCACCCACGGGTTCAATCTGTCGGAATGTGGCTGGAATATCACTATGAGTGTCGCCGTGATGGTCGTAAAGTTCAATGGCAGTAAGATGAGGTAAGTCCAACCATTGAGCAGCTTTACCTAAGCGATCGCGCTTTTGGGTATCCACCACGACGAGGGAATGAATTTGGTCTACTTTAACCGAACGTCGTTCAATCAAAGCATACTCATCCCGATGCAGTGCCAAAAAATCCCGAACCGCCGGGTGAGCGCCCCCGGTTAGGACAAGTTTGGCTCCTGTTTTCAGGCGTGTCAGCCCGACGGCTGCTCCTAGGGCATCAAAGTCGCTAATCGTGTGACACAAGATTAAGTCCATGGTTTGTCATTCGTCATTTGTCATTTGTCATTCGTCATTCGTCATTTGTCATTTGTTTGCTCCCTCTGCTCCCCCTGCTCCCCCTGCTTCCCCTGCTTCCCCTGCTTTCCCTGCTTCCCCTGCTCCCTCATCTCCCTTGTTGTTGATTTTCAGTTTTTGCAAAAAAGCGGGTCAATTTTTGGTAGCTTACAATCAGAAGGATTTAACGTCTTGAAAGGCACAACAGGAAATGTCTATCTTATTTCAAATATCACTGGCAGCTTTGGTCATTTTGTCATTCGTCATGGTGGTGGGCGTTCCCGTCGCCTATGCTACCCCCCAAAACTGGGAGCAATCAAAAAATTTGATTTGGATAGGTTCAGGGCTTTGGCTGGCTCTGGTCATTGTGGTTGGCGTCCTGAACTATTTTGTGGTAGCCTGACCTTCTCCCCGCCTGAATGATTAAATTCAGACGGGGCTTCTCCACCAACAGACAGATGCTCATGACGCGAGAGGGCAAAGATAGCCATGGCAGTTTTTGAGGGAAATTTTACATCAGCCAGCTCCCTGCGCTTGGCAATTATCATCGGTCGATTTAATGATCTCGTGACAGAGAAGCTATTAGCCGGGTGTCAAGATTGCCTGAAACGCCACGGTGTCGATCCAAATCCTCATGGCTCCCAAGTTGATTATATTTGGGTGCCAGGTAGTTTTGAAGTCCCTCTCATGGCTCGTCAAGCTGCCCTTAGCCACCGCTATGATGCGGTGATTTGCTTGGGCGCTGTCATTCGCGGTCAAACCCCCCATTTTGATTATGTGGCGGCTGAAGTCTCTAAGGGCATTGCCGCCGCTAGCTTTCAAACTGGAATTCCCGTAGTCTTTGGGGTTCTAACGGCTGATACGATGCAGCAAGCCTTAGAACGGGCAGGAATCAAGAGTAATAAAGGTTGGGAATATGCCATGAGTGCCTTAGAAATGGCGAGTTTAATGCAGCAGTTTAAGGGGCAAAATCGCTCAACCTCTTATAATGCTTATGATCCAGCCGGAACTACTCAGTCTTTGCCTGTTTCATCAGGACGGTCTCTTCCTTCAGAGTCAGCTTCTGAATACAATGAGTCTGGGAATTCATGATCTATGTAGAGACATGCCATGGCATGTCTCGCAGCAGAGGAGCTATGGCAAATAACCAATAACTTGACAAACCTGGATTATTCTGAGAAACTGTAAAAAGCAAAATAAAAAAAGCAAAATAAATGCGGGTATAGCTCAGTGGTAGAGCGTCACCTTGCCAAGGTGAATGTCGCGCGTTCGAATCGCGTTACCCGCTTAACTAAAAAGCGAAGCTCCAATAGCTCCGCTTTTTGTGTATAGTTTGTTGCATATAATTTGTCGATGCCCAATCAAAAATTGGTGAAGGGAAAGGAAAGCGCTAATATTAGAGCATGGGCGTCTACAAGAAAATCTCGGTGGGGAATTTGTGGGGATAAGTTTAAGCTATAGTGATTTACTATGCAAGTTTATCGTGTAATCAGGAACACTCAATCATCAACGTAATCTTGGTTTTGAATAGCGCTTGTGCCACCTCAGAAAGGTCAAAAGATAGATTTAAGTAAGGAATATCCCTGCCCTTGTCGGCGGCGGGGGTGTTTAGTGCCGATTACCCTGACAGAAGCCTTTGGCTGTAATCGCTGTCAGCAGATTTTCGTTCTTGAAGAAAATGGGCTGATAATCGAGCAATTATCGACGACTTATCCCTACAAAAAAACCTGGCGTTGGACAGGTCATCGCTGGGTGAGTACCCAGGGGAATCTTGGGGAAAGCTACCTACCTGTAGCCCTCTTAATCGTGCTGGTTTTGCTGATTGTCTGGTTACCCCTAGCGCTGCAATCTCCAACCGGTCCTTCTATAATTCTCTGGGCATTACTGGCAGTGATTTTAGCAGTGTTGCCAGCGCTTATGGTGTGGTTAGCTTATCGGCGTTCGTAAATGATGGATATGGAAGCCTCTGATCCTACACCTCAGTCCAACCCTGTGATTGCCAGAGCATATCGGGCATCTGTGGTTTTGGCAACGACAAAAGGAGTTGAACGCTCCCGTGGCGTTCAAGCGATGGTAAAAGCCTTGCAAAATGCGTTTGATGATATCTTGGATGCCAATACCATGGACTTGGAAGCCAGTCGAGAAATGGCAGTTCCTGATTTGGTATTAGATTGGCTGAAGCTGACGCCAGAACGACTCCAGATTGCGATTGGGATTTTGCAGCGGATTGGGGAATTATCTGATCCGATTCGTCGGGTGATGAATGCGTCTTATCAACTTGACCATTCTCAAACCTATTGTCAAATGATGCCGTTAGGCGTGATTGCCTTAATTTATGAGGCGTTCCCTGAATTAGGTGCGATCGCGGCGGGTTTTTGCATGAAAACGGGAAACAGTTTGATATTAAAAGGAAGTAGCGAAGCCAGTCAATCCAATCAAGTGATTGCCCAAGCGTTACAGAACGCCTTGGACGAGGCGGGTTTACCCTCAGGCTGTTTGGAATTGTTCCCTTCAGAACAGGGGGCTTCTATGCGAGATTTAGTCACAGGGGATGACTATTTAAACTTGGTGATTCCTTACGGACGTCCGACGCTAGTGCAGCAAGTTTTGCAACAAGCAACGGTACCCGTTTTAAGATCAGCAATGGGGAACTGCTATCTCTACTGGTCCGAATCAGGGACTTGGGATGGGGTGCGATCGATTATTTTAGACAGCCACGCTAGTATACCTGATCCCGTGAATGCGATTGAAAAAGTCTTGATCCATCGCAATCAAAAGCCATCCTCTTTAATGAATCTGTGTAAGAGTTTGAGCGAAAAAGGCTTCAAACTCAAAGCTGATGCCGAGTTAGTGGCAAAATTCCCGGAACAGCTAACGTTAGCATCCGAATCGGAATGGAGTCAACCTTATTTAGATAAGGTTGTAGCCTTTAAATTAGTCGATAACACCGAAGATGCGATCGCGTGGATTAATCAATACAGTAGTCGCCACGCTGACTGCTTAGTTACCGAGTCTTATCTGGAAAGTCGCCAATTTTCCCTAAAAGTGGATAGTGCTTCGGTTTATCTCAATTCCTCACCGCGATTTTCCCGTAATCCCGAACGTGGGGACTCGGTGTTTTTGGGGATGTCTAATCAGAAAGGTTATCGTCGCGGGATGATTACGTTGGAGACGTTAACCACACTGAAACAAGTAGTTCAGGGGAATGGGCAGTTTTAGTTATTAGTCATTGTTTGTAGTAAGCACTTAAGTGCTTACTACAAACTTGCTTCCTGCATCTACCTTATCCTAAGGATTGCGTCGTCGAAATTCCGCCGGGGTTAAGCGTAGGGGTTGTTCCGGGTTCCAAATGCCATATCCCATAATCCTGGCGTATTCCTGAGCGCGGATTAGGCGTTCATTATATTTATTATTAGGCGATCGCGGTGTCGCTAAAACATATCCTTCTTTAATCAGTTGCTCATTGAGCATGACTCCATCATGCCAAACGTAGGCTAACCAACGACCAAAACTGTCTTTGGTTTGCACATCAGGTTCTAAGAAAACCGATTGCAGTACCAGTTGTTGACCCCTCGTTTCACCGATAAGTTGTTCAATCCGAGTTTTGGCTGCGTTTCCCCAAGGCTGTTGTCTCAAGTCGGGTGATTCTATACCAATTAACCGTACCCGAACAATTAAAGCGGGTTGTTGGGTGGTATCTAATACCTCTATGGTTTGTCCACTAACAACTTGTTGGACTTGTACAGGGATACCAGGAGTAACTTGTTTAGATTGACATCCCCCCAGTAAAAGGAGAAAACTACAGCCAATCAGGAGGGCGATGAGGCGGCTGGGATAAGCTGTACTGCTGTTCACGTTAGCCGTGTGGCGTTTTGATCCCCCCCAGCCCCCCGGAGAAATCAAAGCGAAGCATCCGCTGGTTTCCCCCTTTTGAAGGGGGACGGAAGGGGGATCTATCAGGGGGGAGTGGCTGAAATAGAGGGAGCGACTGTGCTGTTTAATCCTCATCTAAGGGCAATCCAAACCGAACCTTGCCTTTACCAAAATAGCGCCCAAACTGGAGTTCGTAGACTTCATCTTCATCCTGGGTTTCGACTTCTATGTCAGAACGGGGATAACCCACACATAAAAGCGCGTAACCTCTTTGGCGCAGCGCTGGAGACAGTCCCATGGCTTCCGGTTGATAGATTTCACCGGAGAGGACACGCACTGCACAGGTGGTGCAAGCACCATTCCGACAAGAAAACGGGAGTTGTACGCCTTGGTCTTCAGCGGCTTGGAGAATATAGCGATCGCTGGGAACTTCTAGGGTATGTTGGGTGTTCGTTTGGCGATGGTGAATGGTAATTTTATAGAATCGAGTCATCCCTTTCATGTATAATTACAGATTGTGTGCTAAGTTTGATACTGTTAAGTCTCGCACACATCATAATAAACCCCCTGGAGAGGTGGCCGAGCGGTTTAAGGCGCAGCACTGGAAATGCTGTTTAGGGGAAACTCTAACGAGGGTTCGAATCCCTCCCTCTCCGTTGACAAGACGGTTGAATCATTCTAAGCCTGAGGTGTCTGGTGTAGCCGGAACAGTCCGAGGTCTCTGAGTGGCGATGCGGATAGAAATCAGGTAAAGACCACCCGCGATCAGCACGGCAAAGATTAGTAGCAGGATTCTCACCCAGGTCTTTTGATGCCAATTTTTTGGTTCTGGCTCATGCATCAGTTTTGCGCCACCCCTGGTATTGCTTCAAATAAACTAATTGTAACGAGGCAGGTGAATCATCCCCCCACAGGGGATGCTACCCTAAGGGTAACTGGCGAGTCTTAATTTCCATCCTTGGAACAGACGCCAGTAAATGTTCCATCAATTGATAGGATAGTCTTGTGGTTGCCACTCCTGAAAAAGTCCAATCAATACCCACATCTAACCCAGAAGGCGGCGATCGCGTTGCTGTCTTACTCATGGGTTACGGGGAAGTCGAAAGTTACGAAGACTTTGCCAACTATAATGAGCAAGCCTTAAACTTATTAACCGCTAAGTTCGCGCCTGTACCCACCTGGGTGTATCCGCCCTTAGCCAAACTGTTAGCCGTTTTTGATTTCCATGAGTGGGGACATCAGCACAACAACTTCATCTCCCCCCACAACCAAATTTTTGAGCAGCAACGGGCCGGAATTGAACAACACCTGCAAGAAAAATGGGGCGATCGCGTCCAAGTCTTTAAGGCGTTTAACTTCTGCGCTCCATTTTTACCGGAACAGGTACTGGAGCAAGTTAAAGCCCAAGGCTTTGATAAACTGCTAATTTATCCCCTCCTCGTCGTTGATTCTATCTTCACCAGTGGGATTGCTGTCGAACAGGTGAATAATGCCTTAGTCAAGTTGACTGAGGGCGACGAACATTGGATCAAAGGACAACGGTATATCCCCTCGTTTTACAACGAACCCGCCTACATTAACTTGATGGCGCAGATGGTAGAGGAAAAAATCGCGGCTGATTTAGCCTCTGCTTACTTACCCTCTCAAATTGGCATTGTTCTGATGAACCACGGCTGTCCCCACGAGGCAAAAGGGTTTACCTCCGGCATCATGGAAAGTGAGGCACTTTATGAACGGGTACGGGAGAAGCTGATTTATAAGTATCCCCTGATTTCTGTGGGTTGGTTGAATCACCAAACGCCTCTGATTAAGTGGACACAGCCCAATGCTGAGTTAGCGGCGAAGAATCTGATTGATTTAGGGGCAAAAGCGATCGTATTTATGCCGATTGGCTTTGCTACAGAAAATCATGAAACCTTGCTGGATGTTCATCATATCATCCACGCTTTAGAGCATCGTAGCCCTAATGTGACTTATGTACAGATGCCCTGTGTCAATGACCATCCTGACTTTTTAGCCATGGTGGCAGATTGGGCAAATCCTCAGATTGAAGCACTGTTAAGCGAAACTGCGATCGCGGTTAATCCGGAATCAGCTTCCAGTCATCATCATCACCATCATCATCACCACGATCATTAAACCTAAGATCCCCGACTTCTTCAAGAAGTCGGGGATCTGATTAAGAGAGTTAGCCTTCCTTCACCTCCCATCGAAACAGCCGGGGAAGCTGGGCTAAATCTAGGAGATAGTTACCTGCCCAGAGAATAATTTCTATAATTAACAAAGTCCTTACCCACATCAATTCGCTATCAGAATTCAGGATAGTGAGTCCCTCATATAATTGCCATAGGCGATAAGGCAGGTATAAGTAGGGAACCATTACCCAAACAACCGATTGAAACTGTTTTAATGTGATTATCTCCGATACAATTTGTAATCCTAGCATCAAAAAATAGGAGGCAAGTACAGTTAACACTGTAGAATAGTTCCACCAGACGCCCCAGAGAAGCATAACGACTAGGGGAACCAAGACTCCGATAACCTGAACTGTACCAAACCAAATTTTAAACCATCCCGGCAAGGGTTCAGGAATAGTGAAAGGTTTAGCCTTCCGCCACGCCCAGCCGACAATTGCGGTAAACCCAGTGGCAACGATAAAGAAAGCTAGATTTTCTAAAAATAGGTATAAATTAGTATTGACAGAAGTCATAAGTAGTTTACCAAAATTAAAGTTGACAATTGAGATTAGGAAGGAACAGGGAATAGTGAACAGTGAGCAGTAAGGATTTGAGGCTTGTTAACATTTCTTAGTACAGCGGACATAATTTATGTCCAGGTACTTATAATGATGATCCGTAATAGCTGGATTGTCGGGTAAATAGCTTTGGACAACAATTTATTGATGATTTGTCATTTTCTCATAGGTACTCCTAGTTCCGGCAAGTCTACTCTAGCGGCAAAACTGACTCAACTTGAACCCAAAGCGGTGATTGTGTCCACAGACGCGATCCGGGCGCAGCTATTTGGGGATGAGAACATCCAAGGGGATTGGTCATTGATTGAGACGCAAGTGTTGCAGCAAATTCATCGGTCTATTGCCGATGGAAACCCGGTGATTTACGACGCGACGAATGCCAAACCCGAATGGCGGCGATCGCTGTTACCCAAGATATCCGGTGAAACCGTGCGCTGGCTAGCCTGGTATCTCACCACTCCCCTGGAAACCTGCAAAGCTTGGAACCGACAGCGCCAGCGCCAAGTCGCTGATCAGGTGATTGAGGACTTTTATCGCACATTGCGAGATCATCCGCCTCAAACCAGCGAGGGATTTTTAGCGGTGAATTCGGTCAATATAGCGGATACAGAATCGGATATCTGGCAAATGTTCAACCGTTTTGATAAACCAATCAATCTGTAGAGACGTTGCGTGCAACGTCTCTACATCTCCAGTAAGGTTAAATATAGGCAGGATTGAAGGGATTCATCGATTAGGATGACTGACGAACATAAGGCTGACGTACCATCGGCTGATTCTCAGCAGGTGCAAAAACCAACGGAAGGGACACCCTCAGAGTCGGTTGATAACTCCTGGGCGAATCGCATGGCTGAACTCTGGACTACAGCCAGCAATCGCTTGCAGAAACTCCTCCCCACCGAACAAGTGACACAAACGGTTATTGACTGGTTTAGTGTTAATGAGGCGCAAGTCGCTGAAATTTTGGCTTCGGTGCGGAAAGAACTACCGACAACCCAAGCGCTGCTGATTGGCAAACCCCAATCGGGAAAAAGTTCCATTGTGCGGGGATTGACTGGGGTTTCGGCGGAGATTGTGGGTCAGGGATTTCGTCCCCATACACAATATACTGAGCGTTATGCCTATCCGTCGAATGACCTACCGTTGCTGATTTTCACCGATACTGTGGGTTTGGGTGATGTCAACCGAGAAACGCCGATCATTATTCAGGAATTGGCGGGTGAATTGCAAGAGGATACTCATCGTGCCAGAATCCTGATTTTGACGGTGAAAATTAATGACTTTGCTACGGATACACTGCGACAGGTGGCTGAACAGTTACAAGAGGAATATCCCCAGATTCCCTGTTTGCTGGCTGTCACCTGCTTACATGAACTTTATCCAACTGATGTCGTTGATCATCCTGCTTATCCGCCAGACTATGAAGAGGTGAATCGCGCCTTTGCTGGGATTCAGCAGGCTTTTAAGGGACTTTATAATCGGGCGGTTATGATTGATTTTACCCTAGAAGAAGATGAGTATAATCCCGTATTTTATGGCTTAGAGGCACTCAGCGATGCCTTAGCTGAGTTATTACCAGAAGCCGAATCTCGTGCCATTTCTCAATTATTGGCACAGGGAGACGCAGGTCAGCAACTGGGTAATCTCTACCGGGATGTCGGGCGACGTTATATTGTAGCCTTTTCGATTATGGCAGCAACATTGGCGGCTGTACCGTTACCTTTTGCCACAATGCCCGTTTTAACTGCGCTGCAAGTCTCACTGGTTGGGTTGTTGGGGAAATTGTATGGACAAACGCTGACGCCTTCTCAAGCTGGAGGAGTTGTGAGTGCGATCGCGGGGGGGTTTGTCGCCCAAGCTGTGGGACGAGAATTAATCAAATTTTTACCCGGTTTAGGGAGTGCGATCGCGGCGTCTTGGGCGGCGGCTTATACTTGGGCATTGGGTGAAGGGGCTTGTGTTTATTTTGGGGATTTAATGGGCGGGAAAAAACCTGATCCTGAGAAAATTCAATCGGTGATGCAAGAAGCGTTTCAGTCGGCTAAAGAACGATTTAAAGGTATAAAGTAAACCTGACAACTAGCCCGGAGTTCAAACTCCGGGCTAATAGCCCAAGTCCATTTTAATGGACTAAAATTCTTATTCAGTCGTCTTCAACTTTAGCTTTCAGCCTTGGGTTTAAACTCAAGGCGGTTGGTGAGACTGTGGTCAAAGTATAGCAACCGCCATAGCGGTTAGGACACATCATTTATGTAGAGACGTTGCATGCAACGTCTCTACAATGGTGCCGAAAGTCCTAATCGATGTGTCTACTGCTATAATTGCCAGCCGTGCTAATCCAACATTCATTCTCGCAGGTAAGATAAGGAAACATATTGATCAAGGGTATTCAGATGGCAACCATCACACTTGAGCTTACGCCAGAACTCGAACAACAGTTACGGGATGAGGCTGCCCAACAAGGTCTTGATCCCAATCATTACATTGTAAATGCTCTGAAAGAACACTTGCGACCCGTTCAGTGTACTGCTTCCCGCCTGTCAAAGGCTGAAGCTGACTTATTGCAAAACATTAATTTGGGTTTACCACCACAAAGATGGGAACAGTATCATGCCCTGCTGGCTAAACGCCGTGCTGAAATCTTAACACCTGAGGAACAGGCAACATTAATTGAGATCTCCGACCAAATTGAACAAGCCAATGCTTGTCGAATTCAGTATTTAATTGAACTGGCAAGTTTGCGAAACACCTCATTGGAGACACTCATGCAGGAATTAGGCATTAAAGCCCCTGCCTATGTCTGAGCCAAAGTTAACAGCGAAACAGAAGGAAGCTGTTGCTCGTCGTGCTGATGGATGTTGCGAGTACTGTCGCACTCAGGCTCGTTTTTCACCCGATCCCTTTTCAATCGAACATATTACACCTCGTTCAAAAGGTGGAACCGATGAGAATGACAATCTAGCTTTGGCTTGCCAAGGATGCAACAACCGTAAGTACACGCATATTGAGGCACGCGATCCTGTGAGTGGAAATTTAGTATCGTTGTATCACCCTCGCCGCCAGAGGTGGGCAGACCAGTTTAGCTGGAATGAAGACTTTACAATAGTGATTGGTTTGACTCCAACTGGACGTGCAACTGTGGAGCGGTTGCAGCTTAATCGTGAGGGCGTGGTTAATTTGCGGCGAGTGCTACGCATAATTGGTCAGCATCCTCCAATAGATTCTGATCAGGTTTAATACTTTTCTAAGGCTGCCAGCAAAAGAATAAGTCATCTTAGTGTATATAGGATTAAATTAATCTAGTTTAGAGAAGGAACTAGATTAGATTCGTCAGACAGTGGCTTGAAAATGCTGATCAGTGTAATCATAGTGGAATAAGTGGGAACACTTACCTTAAGTTGGAAATAACATAAGCATTCCGCAATCAGGTACATTGTGTCAGTACGAACAGAACTACTACTTAGTCTCAGACAGGAAGTTCTTGGTCCAAGAGAATCCTGCTTTGAAGTTTTGCCAAGTAGCCAAGATCCGCGTAATGAATTCATAACAGGCGTCCTTATTCCCAAAGATGCTAGTGATGAGGATGCAAAGGAAATTGAGGGTGAGGCTGAGACGTTAGGGACTGGGATAGACGAGTATGGCGACGATGATTCAGATGAAGAAGTGCCAGTTGCCGCAGCTGCACCAGTTTTAGATCCCAAAACTCAGCCGCGATCGCTGGGTATTTCCTTTTTTGTTAGCGCTAAAGATGGGCATGAGCCACATATAGCAATTTGTGCAACTTGGGCGCGGTATCGTGATGAGAGAAATCCGCAGGGTAAGCAAGTCTTCAGGCGAGTTCCCCAATGCTACATGACACCTGAATCGATTCCTGTCACTGAGAACCGAATAATCGGTGCAACAGACCATGTTAACATCAGCCTTCGGTGTGTACCCCGTCCTGATAACACCTACAAGGTATCGATTTACCTAGTTAATGAAACTTCCCTAATCGATCCACTGGAAGAGTCGGGGAAGAGACGCTTTCAGACCAGTGACATGATTTTTCAGCCTCAGATTCGGGTTGTTTGTGGGCATAATACAGAGCTTTTGCCCTTTGATAGTTTTCAGCCTTCTGACGAAAAACCTGAGCCTGGAAGTCTTGAGGAGGAGGATGAGTCATTAGCACTGATATACCAAGACTATCAAGCTTACGCTCGTGGTCACTTGTGCGCGGCTGTCTGGAAAGAAATCGATCCTGAGCGCCCTTGTCAGACAGAAAACCCTTTAAAGTGGATCGACGGGGAAGTTGTCGAATCTCAGTACGGAAAAGGGCAATGGCAGAAGTTTGTTTTGCCTGACTGTCGGACAGAATATGTACCCTCATGCCCAGTGCAATCTCCTGAAATTGATTGGGATTTAAAAGAAATGGGGCAAGCTCCCGATCTTAGTACAGCTAAACTAGCAGAAAATTGGAATCCAACGGCAATGCGTGAAGCACTGCAACCGCTTGTAGATGGGTACGGAGCTTGGATAAATAAACAAAACGATAAAGTTAGTGAGTTAGATTCCAGATATCATCGAGCCGCTAATCGGCACTTAGCCATCTGCCGTCAAGCATGGCAACGAATGCAGGAAGCCATTGATTTGATTGCTCAGAATGAAGAGGTTAGATTGGCATTTTGCTTTGCCAATAAAGCAATTGACTTGCAAGCATCTTGGAGAAGACGAGGGCAGGATTTTAAGTGGCGACCTTTCCAATTAGCGTTCATCTTGATAAATATACCTGCGATCGCTAATCCTCTACACCCAGATCGCAGGACTTGCGACTTACTGGCGTTTGCCACTGGTGGTGGTAAGACTGAAGCCTATCTGGGTCTAGCGGCTTTCACAATGGGATTAAGACGGTTACGCTCCCCCAAGGATTCTCACGGCGATCGCACTGGACATGGCGTTAGTGTTATTTCTCGGTATACGCTAAGACTCTTGACGATTCAACAGTTCCGTCGGGCTTTGGGGTTAATCGTTGCCTCTGAAGTGTTGCGAGTAGAAAACTTAGGAAGCGGACGTCCTGTTGGCTGGCGACCTAAAGATTATAACTTGAAAGAGAATAATATTTGGGGAACTACTCGCTTCTCGGCGGGTTTGTGGGTTGGGGGCAGCGTTACACCTAACGCTTTGAAAGATAAGTTTGTTCCTCCTAAAAATTCTTTGCCTGGTGCTATTTCAGCCTTGGAAGGTAAAAGGGGAGTAGAGGGAGAACCCGCTCAGATTCTTAATTGCCCCTGTTGTGGTTCAATTCTGGCTATTCCCAAAGATGGATTGAGCGCAAAACGAGAGCCATATACGATCTCTTTGGTGATGAAAGGAGACGTGAACTTACAGAGACTTTCTAACCAAGTGATCCCGTTAGATGAGATGACGACAGCTCCGAGTTTTTCGGTTGATAAAAGCAGCCTTGCTGATGACTACATAACACTATACATAATTTTTTCTATCAAGCCAGGGATGAGGGTTTCAGCCGGAAAATTAGACCATTGGTGGAGCAATCAGGTTCAGTCTTCCTTGCATCCGGCAAGATTAGTGCCATTTAGGAGCAGCAGACCAGGATATTTTAAAAAAGCGTATAAAGGTAGTCGAGGTGCAGATAATATTGAAAACTTTGAAATATATTGTCCTAATCCCAAATGCCGTATAAACACAGATAAAATCTGGAACGAAAAAATCCCAATCCCGTTTAATCAAAAATGTATTGGCTCTTTAGATACACCAGAAAACTTTGTTTTGGAAAAGCCATTAGAAGCCTTTCAACATAACTCAAACTCTTTAAGGATACCGATTTCTGCCTTTACAGTTGATGATCAAATCTATTCCCGTATTCCTTCTCTGTTAGTCGCTACGGTAGATAAATTTGCTCGTCTCGCATTTGAGCCAAGAGCGGGAGCGCTTTTTGGCAATATCAATCACTATCATAGTAGAACAGGCTATTACCGTGATAATGAGGGAACTAATGCTCCTTCTCCCAAAACTCATGTTAAAAGAGTCAATCCACTTTTACCACCTGACCTCATTCTACAAGATGAGCTTCATTTAATTGAAGGTCCGCTTGGGAGTATGGTTGGTCTTTATGAGACGGCTGTTGATACCCTATGCGAACAACTCCATCAAGGCAGAACCGTCAGTCCCAAATATATTGCTTCTACGGCAACAGTGCGACAGTCTCAATCGCAAGTGCAATGCCTATTTGACCGTACTGTTTTTCAATTTCCACCTCCTAGTTTATCAGCAGCCGACAGTTTCTTTGCCCGAACACCAGCGAATGTTCACCCAGTAGATACAGATACCAACAATCAGCA
>NZ_JBKHHI010000075.1:0-21146 GCF_046539235.1 Coleofasciculus sp. | reverse complement strand
AACAAAACAATCAAATCTTGCACTCCATGTTACCCTAAACTGTCATGCATTTAAATTTTCTTTTTACACGAATTACACTGTGAAGATTGGGATGCTTTTGATTACTCAAATTTTCTGGATTAAATACAGATACTGTTCGAGTAGAGACGCGCCATGGCGCGTCTCTACATGGCGGCTATGACTTACATCCTTTTTTTCTTATGCGGCTTACTGGACTTTCTATTTCCGTTTGTTGAAGTTGATGGGAAAATTCATCAGCAACGACAGGACTATGATACAACGAGAACAAAACATTTAGAAGCTTATGGTTATCGAGTGATTCGCTACCAAAATCAAGATGTTATGACTAATCTGGAGGTGGTTTTAGAGGCAATTCGTCAGGTTGCCTCTTGCCCATCTCAGGGGACATTATAAATCGAGAAGCCGAAGCAATGTTTAAACGCCGATGGTATGAAGAGGACTTGAATTACAACACTAAGGTTTTATTTTGTCAATAGACTTAACTTGATAACAGGGGAAACTTGTTTCCTGTACTCAGTAACTCAGCAAACGCCTCAGCAGATAAAGGCGGACTAAACCAATAACCCTGGATTTCATCACACTGATGTCCTTTGAAGAAATTCAATTGACTTAGGGTCTCCACCCCTTCCGCGACAACCTTTAACTTCAGACTGCGAGCCATTTGTAAAATTGCCGTTGTAATCGCTTCATCGCGGCTATCTTCGGTCAGTTGACAGACAAAAGAACGGTCAATTTTTAACACATCAAAGGGGAATTTCTTCAATTGGCTTAAGGCAGAATAGCCTGTGCCAAAATCATCAATAGAGATACGAATACCCAAAGCCTTGAATCTCTGTAATGTCGCGATCGCGGCTTCTGGATTTTGCACTAATGTACTTTCGGTGAGTTCTAACTCTAAATAATGGGGATTTAGTCCAGTTTCATGGAGGATGTCCACAACAAAGTTGGTTAAATTAGACTGATTAAACTGACGGGGCGATAAATTCACGGCAATCCGTAAGGGATAGATTCCCTGATCTTGCCAGAGTCGCGCTTGGTGACAAGCTTGTCTAAGTACCCATTCGCCCAATGGTACAATTAGCCCAGTTTTTTCGGCTAAGGGAATAAACTCAACAGGCGAAATAATCCCGCGTTGGGGATGATTCCAGCGCACCAAGGCTTCCGCCCCCTCAATTTGTCCCGTGAGTAAATTTACTTTCGGTTGATAATAAAGCTGAAACTCCTGCCGTTCTAAGGCTTGACGCATTTGGATTTCTAGCTCAAAGGCGGCTTGAGATTTCGCGCCAATTGAGGCAATGTAAAACTGGTAGCGGCGATTTCCTGATTGTTTGGCTTCCTCTGTTGCTACACTGGCATGTCTAATCAGGGTGTCGAGTTCTCGACCATCACGCCCTAAGATCGCAATACCGATGTAGGCAGACAGGAAGATTTTATGGGAGTCTACCTGAAACGGTAAATCAAACGCCTTTAACAGGGTTTCGACAATTTGAATACTCTCTGGTTTGTGATAACTTCGACTTAAGAGGATGATAAAATGGTCACTATCGATTTGGGCGATGGTATCCTGCTGTCCTAACAGACGGCGTAAGCGTTCGACAACGGCTTGAAGCAATTGATCGCCGATAGCAAGTCCTAGGGTATTGTTCAGTTGGTTGAGTTGTTCAATCTCCAAAGACAGCAGGAAAATCTGGAGTTTACTCTGATTCCCCTGAGTCTCTAGCTGATTAAAGCGTCTCTGTAATAACTGACGATTGGGCAGATTAGGATTGATCACAGACTGCTGTTGGCGTAGCTTCACCTTTTGCAGCCGCGCCGCGATCGCACTGAGGATTTGGGCGCGAGTAAAGGGCTTAGTGACGTAATCATCAGCCCCCAACGTCATACCCTGACGAATATCTGCCTGTTCTGTCTTTGCGGTTAGGAAGATAAAGGGAATCGTTGCCGTTAAGGGATGCTGTTGCAGGATCTTGAGTACACCATAACCATCCAGTCCCGGCATCAGGATATCGCAAATAATCAAATCGGGTTGTTTGGTTTGAGCCAATTTCACACCGATTCTACCATTATCCGCACTAAGCGTCTCGAACCCCTCCGCGTTCAGGAGTTTTAGTAGATTCCTGTGAATGGCTTTCTCGTCTTCAATTACTAAAATCGTCGTCATGACTATAGCTCGCTGGATATCTCGCCCAATGGGAGCAAGTCGGAAAACGAGGCGAGTATTATCGCTTTCCTGTTGAACAAGTTAGCAATTAGGGGGTATAACCCACTCCTAATAAAATGTTGGGCTTGTCGAAGCCAGAAAAAATGATGATTTAGATTTCGATTATGGTTATGTACAGTATTTTAAAATTAAACTGTTAAAAGCCATAGAAATTCCTTTAGTTTCGCGGATTTTTTTCCTCTTTGTAGAGAAAATTATTGAGTTTTGATTGTAATTGTTTAGTACCCAAGACGTGGATATTTACCGCTGTTTTAATCGAGAAGGTGCTGTTCCCTATTCTAGTCCCTATTCCCGGTGTCCTGAATCTTGTATTTTGCCCCAGCTATCGTCCATCAACGGTAAGCGAACCGTAAACGTCGTACCAACACCAACTTCACTGGTTACGGTAATTTGACCCTGGTGAAGATCAACACATTGCTTGACAATGGCTAACCCCAATCCTGTCCCCGCGATCGCGCCCACATTTTTCCCCCGATAGAAAAAATCAAACAAGTGAGGTATATCCTCTAAAGGGATACCAATTCCCTGATCCTGAATTTGAAAGCAAGCATTCTCTCCCTCACGGGCTAAGTTGAATCGAATCGTACCGCCCACCGGAGAGTATTTAATCGCATTGGATAGCAAATTAGACAGCATTTGTTGCAGCAGTTTTTCATCCATCATTGCTGGTAAACAAGTAACTTGACTCACGAAGGCGAGGGTATAGGCTTGATTGTGATCATCGGTTAAGGATTTGACGGTTAAACCTTGCTGAATCTGAGTCACTAACCGTTGGCAAAAGTCATAGAGTTCCACAGGGGCGGGAGTAAAAGGGAGTTGTTCCACATCAGCCGTACCGATAAACTGCATATTTTCCAACAGTTGCAGCATCAGGTGTACGGTTTCCTGAATCAGATGCAACTGTTCCACTTGTTCAGCTTTTGTCCATTGGTAATGTTCCAACAATTCAGCCGTAGACAGAATCGTCGTCAGGGGTGTGCGGAACTCATGAGAGGTGATGGATAAAACCTGAGATTTTAAGTCTCCCCGTTGTTTCTCTTTGGCTAAAGCCACAAGAATTTCGGCTTCGGCTTGCTGGCGTTTGTCCATTTGCGAGTTGAGTGGAGGGTATTCAGGGAGACTCTGTTGTGGCTGTGATTCTGACGCTGATGTTGAAGATGGCGTATGAGTGAGGATCTGCTCAACACCCATCAAAATCAAGGTTTCAGGAGAAATATCCAGGCGAGTTGCCATGTCTTGCAACTTCAGCCAATGGTCATCCGTAAGAGTAATCGCGATCGTTTGCATCTCAGGTTAGTGATTGAGATGCTACCAGTTTAGCTTTGAGGATGAGGGGAATGGGAAGATGGGGGGATGGGGAAGATGGGGAAGCTGGGGGAGCAGGGGAAGCTGGGGGAGATGGAACGTCTGTTGTAGGGGCGGGTTTTACCCTCGATCTGGGAATTAAGATATCCACGCTAAACAGTTTTTATCAGTGTTGTTTGGTTCGCTTTCGTCCTAAGCTTAGAGAATATGTAATTGTTAATTAATGCTAACGGTACGGGTTTTTGTGTAGGGGCGACCCGCCTGCACCAATTAACAACACTAGTCCACTCAATTTGATCGGGTCGCCCTGTCTCGTTCAAATCGTGTCTACTCCCTGGGCATTGTCGGGGGTAGACCAAAACATCAGGATTTCAGAGATCCCCCTATAGTCTCACCCATCAAATCTTATCGGGCATGAGTCGAGTCCCTAGATAAGCAATAATACTTAAATCGCGTTAAAATGACGGTAAAGTCCGTGGGACTCTCCAGGTAGAGCAACAAGAGACAACCTTAATCAAAAATGCTCCACAATAGAAGTCCCTACAGATTAATGACCCTGAGTTCTTAGAGTTCGGGGCTTGGAAGAACCAGCTTCCAACGCAAGCATTGTCTGAGGACTGATAGGCTTCCCTGTCACATCATAAAGGCAGATCAACGTCCAGGAGAAACTCAAATGATGATGAAGGCTCAAGACATCATGACCACCGATGTGGTCACCATTCGCGGTTCAGCGACTGTAGCTGACGCCGTGGATTTGATGAACGATATGGGTCTGCGGGCTTTAATTGTAGATCGCCGCCATGACCAAGATGCTTATGGCATTCTGACGGAAACTGATATTGTTTATAAAGTTATTGCCTATGGCAAAGATCCCAAAAAAGTGCGGGTTTATGAAATAATGAATAAGCCCTGCATCGTGGTCAATCCTGACCTCGGTGTAGAGTACGTAGCGCGATTGTTTGCCAATACGGGTATTCGCCGCGCTCCAGTGATCAAAGACAAACTTCTGGGTATTATCTCTGTTACCGATATTCTCACCAAAGGAGACTTCCTCGAAAAACCCAAGAGTGTAGTACTTGAAGACGAAATCCGCAAAGCGGTAGAAGAAGCACGGGCTGTCTGCGCCCAAAAAGGACCAACCTCTAAAGAATGTGCCGCCGCCTGGGATATTGTGGAAGAACTGCAAGCAGAAGCGGCACACCAACGGGCAGAAAAACTCCCCCAAACAGCGTTTGAGGAATATTGCCAAGAGTATCCCGAAGCCCTGGAATCTCGAATTTATGAAAGTTAATTTGATTTCAGATTTGACCGGGCTACCTGGAAGACAAGACAAAATTTCCTCATGATACCCTCCACCACCATAATCTTTGATTGGGTGGTGGCTTTTTTTGACAATTTTTGCTGGCTTCAATAAAGGAGGTAGTACATTTTTGGGCGGAACTGGGCTAGGATAATTTTGCTGTTGGATAATTGAACCACTGTTATCGCCAAATGGGTTAGGAGAATCGGGCAGAATGAAAAAAAGAGTTATGTCATCTTTGGTTGTCGCTGTTATCACGACAAGTTTAATTCCTAGTCCAGGTAGGACTGAGAATATAAGTAACGACTCAACGCCCGATGCTCGTCAAATCAGTCAGTTATTTTATCCACCACCCAGCGCAGAACCGACATTTCGGGTGATTGGCAAAGGTCGAGCCAGCCAACCTGCTGATAGAGCTAGTCTCCTGTTTAAAGAAGTTACCGTAAACAAGGATATCTTTGTCACCTATACAGGACGATAAGTCGGGAAATCTGTGAAGGTAGGGAGCAGAGGGAGCTGGGAAGCTGGGGAAGTTGGGAAATTTGAGCATAAATCAGTCAATTGTAGGGGCGGGTTTAGGGACTAAATTCAGATATCCACCAATAATTCATCAACAAAACCCGCCCTCTTATAAGGTTCTAAGAATACCCTTATCTTCCTAGCAAACGAGACAACAGCAAATACATCAAACGAAATAGAGCTGTTACCGCGATCGCACTTAAGTGGTATTCCACAAGCTGTACAATATCTCTGCTGTGCTGTTTGCAGCGTGGCTTTCTGATCCAGTTCAGCAAAGAAGTTTTGGGGACGAGGGCAATGGGGGCGAGTGCAGTGGATTTCCATTGTTCATATCCAAAGAAGTCATAAGTGATCAGTTATATATAAGTTATAAGTTAATTGTAGGGGCGGGTTGAGGAACTCAGGTTAGCTTTTCACCAATAACTGAAAGGCAAAACCCGCCCTGATTCATCAGTCTTGGCTACGGAATCCTTAACTTCGTTCAAGGGAACCTGGTTTTGAGTCGCGATCGCGCCTTGTATCATTCTTATCTTCATAGGAAACGAGACAGTAGTAAATAAATCAAGCGAAATAGGACAGTTATCGCGATCGCACCCGCTCCAGCCAACACTCCAGCCACAACGACTGCTAGAATTGACTTACCGGCAAGGAATGCTAGGATAAACGATAAAACTAAAGTAATTCCGGCAAGAATCGGCAAGTCTTTACCTTCAATAATTCGGCGGTATTGGGTATAGATTAAACCACCAACAGTCATCCCCACCAATCCCACACTAATCCCTGATACCAATCCCCCACTAATCCCTAAAATATCAAAGATACTTCCCAAGACACTAAAAACTAACGCCCCTTCAAAGCCAGTAAACCCTGCGCCGATTAACGTTTCTGATAGGGTAAAGCGGGGTTTTGGTCGCTGAATAGCGGGTTGTTGCTGAACCACAGGTTGGGGTTGAACGGCTGGTTGGGGTTTGGGAGTGGGGGGAGGTGGAGGCGTTGGTGCTGGGGGAGTTCGACGCGGTTTGAGGGCGTCCATCACCTCTTGAGCCGATTGAAAGCGTTTATTTGGGGTTGGCAGAAGCATACGGTTTAAGACCTCTGCTAGCGTATCACTAACCTGGGTGTAGGGTCTCCAGTTCCAAGCGTTATTGTAGGAATCATATAACTCTTCTGGCTCTTTCCCCGTCAACAACATAATCAAGGTTACCGCCAACGCATACAAATCTGTTGATGGGTAAACTTGCGCCCCTGACATCTGTTCGGGTGGCGCAAATCCCATCGAATAAATTCCCGTGGATTTGCCAGAGGGGGTTCCTGCTGCACCTTTGGTGACTTGTTTAACCGCACCAAAATCCAACAGGTACAAGCGTCCATTCTGGTGACGCATGATATTAGAGGGTTTAATATCCCGATGGATTGAACCATTCTCATGGACAAACTGGAGTACCTTCAGCATTGCTTGTAACACCTCTAGAACTTCAGGTTCAGAGAATGTTCCTTTGGTTTGCAGTTCTTTCTCCAAGTCTTGTCCATCAATATATTCCTGGACTAGGTAGAAAAACTGGTCTTCTTTACCCGATTGATGTAGGTTACTAACACTTAAGGGGAAAAAGGCATAAAGATTGGGAATTTGGGGATGATCATTACCCAGTTGTTCTAATACCTCCGCTTCCCGTTCAAATAAACCTTGGGCAATGACGAGTTGTTGGGGGCTTAAGTCGCCAGACGGCTGGAACTGCTTCACGACACAATCACGCATCGTTGGCGTATAGCGATCGCGGGCTAGAAATGCAGTACCAAAGCCGCCCTGACCCAGTAACTTGGTAGGAAGATAGCGACCTACTAAAATCAGGGGCATCCCACAAGCCGTACAATACTTCTGTTGTGCCGTTTGCAGTGTCACCTTGTCATCGAGATCGGCAAAAAAGTTTTGAGGGCGAGGACAGGTGGGACGAGTGCAGTAAATTTCCATTTTTCCACAAGCATTGGCACTACTAATTGTATCGCCCTCTTCGGTAACCCTGTACCTGGACATCAATTCTGTCCGTTGTACTAAGAAATGTTAACCTGTGTCCAATCCTTACTGTTTCTTCCTAATCTCTAACCGTTAACTACATTATTGGAATTATCTATGTCAAAAATTGGCAACGAAAACGAACAAGATAATACTCTGTTGAACCAATGGCGTCAGAAAATCGAAATCGCCAATCACAACAATATTTTTTGTCATTGTCGCCATTGCGGTGATGAATGGGTGGACTCCTCGTTAAAGAGTGCCTGTAATCACTGCGGTAGCCACGATATTGAACGAATTCCCTGTTGGCAGTTCCCAGATGGTTAAATTAAGGAGGTGGGAATAATTTAGATTGTCATTTGTTATACTCGCACAAGTAAGAAGCAAGCTACCTTATTTGCCATTTATCGAAGAATTATTCCACTCTATCGGGGCGGGTTTAGTGATATCAGGGTGACAACCCAATGTTAATAGTAAAACCCGCCCCTACAACTTCCCCAACTTCCCCAGCTCCCAGACGTAGCATGCTACGTCTCTACATTGCTCCCCCAGCACCCCCAGCTCCCCCTGCTTCCCCAGCCTTCTTAAGGCGATCGCAACGTCTGAATGGTTAAAACTTGGGGTGGTGTTGCATCCGCCGGATAGATCAAATCCACTTCGACAAAACGGCGATCGCCTGGAGGCATTTTTAGGGTTAACAATGGTTCTCCAGCTTGACCCCGGTGTTGCACCAGATGAATGGAACGGGTGCGGGCTAACCCCCGATCATCGGTATAACGTAGTTGTACCGTACCCCGAAAGAAGACCTGGGAATCGGGAGGATTTAAGAAGTGCAATTCGTCGGTTTCTTCTTCTTCGTCGGGTTTAAGTGGGGTTTGAATCGCTAAGGTTACGGTTTGTGAAGTATCTGTGCGGTTGACTAAAGGCAAAGTAAGGTGATAATGCACCCCATAATTGCCATGGGCACGATGAGCGGTATCCGGATAACGGACTTTTAGAGGCGCACTCTGCACTTGATTAGTACCTAAAGTGATAAACGGTACAGTACTTAGGGGATAGGAAAACGCTTGACCCGGTTGAGGAATACTCAAATTCGACGCACCCGGGCGATCAACGACCTCAGTACGCCATTGAGAACCAATCGCCACACCTGCGACTCGACCATAGACAATCTTACCGTTCGTTTGGTTGGGCGGTGTCGGGATGCGATCGCGTGGTCCGGCTAAATTGCCTTTAAATAATAAATACCGCCATTCGTCAAGAGTCGGTGGACGATAGGGAAGCCCAGGTATCCCTAAAGGTTTTCCATCCACTTTGCGATCAGAGTTCAGGGGTGCATACATGGCTAAACTTGCCATATAAATCGGTCGATTGGTTCGCAGACGCATCAACGTAGACCGGGAATTGCCTAACGCAATCGGTAAATTCAATACCATTTCGCTCTGTCGCGGCGGAATAATAATTTGAGCAGGAAACGAGGATTGATGCACACCACGCAGGATATCAGTGGCTACCCGTGAACCGGGACCAGAGTAGACCAAACCAAAGGGATTATCCATATAGGGCGGTAAGTTGATAAACGGAGCATCCGGATTGGTTACATAACTCACCGCTTGCAAAATATCTAAGGTTACAGGTTGACTCCCCGCATTGTGAACCAGAACCCCTTGGTACATGGGTCGCCATTCCTCTGGCGTATTGGAACGGGCGATATGATGAGCAAATATATCAAAGCGTCCAGAAAGCGGGAAATTTAAATGAGCGCCAGGACTCGCTTTTCCGTAAGGGGGGAAAGTTGACAGTAAAATCCCCTCGGTTTGGATCACTTCGGGACTATTACTATTAAAGACAGGTATCTGATCCAGTTGTCCCGGTAAGGATCGTATTTGCTGGGGTTGCACCACCAATTCCTGGGCGGGAGGGGGAGTTGGGGTTGTCGGGAGGACAGGGATAACTTGAGCCAGGGAGAAATTGGCGAATAAAAGCAGCATGAACGAAGGGGTTTTCCAACCTCACACACACAACAACAGTTCTCAGTTTCAGCGTTTCACTCCCGTTATCAGTAATAAACTGGCAACAACGGCGGAGTGATTAAGTATAGACCGATACCAAGAACTCTAGACTTATCATCCTACCGCTTGTTATTGATTATTGGTCAATTGCTATTATCTTCAACCTGCATAAGCTGACACTACCGAGATATAATTTACAATACGTTCCAGCGACGGCATAATTTGGATATTGACTATGACTTCCAGCTTCTACCATAAACTGAATCGCCTGATTCTCCGCGGAACCACAACCACAATCCTAGCCACCACCTCCCTAACCAGTTTTATCCTCACCGCCTCACGTCCCGCACAAGCTAACCCGGAAGTTGACCTTTACACCTTATGTACGAAATTCCCCTTAAATTCGCGCTGTGAAGGCTACGAACCCCCCGTCTCGCTCAAACAGCGTTCGGGTCATGAGGGAATCTGCGCCTTAACCTCTGGTGAAACTGATCTATCCGGTAAATGCAAAATCTCCCTCACTGAGGGAATCATAACCGCTTATATTGAACAAGGCGATCGCCTCGCGGTTTTGGATGATGAAAGACCCACCCAGGAAATTACTGTTGCGGCAAGTAATATTGATACCCTAACCTATCAAGAAGGCAAAAAAGCTAACGTGGGTCGGATTATTGGTAATACCTTGCTGTTCGGCGTTCTGGGTGCTATCTTTACCAAACCGGATAACATTGCCCAAATTGAGGTAGGTTTCACCGGAAACTCTGATCCCGCAACCACACAGGTTTTGACCTTAGTAACCGAACGGGAATTGGGACTGACGTTAAGAAGCAATTTGGAACGATTAACAGGAATTTTCGCGGAAATACCTGCCGAAGAGAGACCGGAAACTCAAGAAGCAACAGTCGATAATTCCGAGACTTATTCAACAGATTTAGACGAATTCTGTGAGTCTTATCCACACAATTCCCGTTGTCAGAATTCCACCGATGAATAGAGAATCGAGCGACTCAATAACCTATTTTCGATCGTAAGGAAGGGCGGGTTTTGTTGTTCCGTTATCAGTAATAAGCCTATTGAGTGGCTAAACCCGCCCCTACAACTATGTGATTTCAGTTGCTCACCCCATTCCTCCCCAAATCAGCCGCGCTACCCAAAATGGAGCTAAAGTCGCGATCGCAATCCAGTCTCCCCAGTGTAAACGCAGTTGATGCCATTGGACTCGATGCTGGTTAGGACTGGTAAAGCCGCGCACTGTCATGGCTTTGGCAATTTGCTCGGCTCGCATGAGTAGATTTTCTAATAACCGTTCAGTCACCATGATCCAAACTTGGGCGCTGCGGCGAACCCCTAGTTTTTTCCAGTTAATCGCACGAGTCCGAATCGAACGGACTAAATTTTGCACTTCCTCCAAAACTAAGGGAATAAAACGCAAGGATAAGGTTAATGTTAGAGCAATTTCTGTAACTGGAATATTCAGACGCCGTAAGGGAAGCATTAGACTTTCTAACCCGGCGGTAATTTCTTCTGGGGCGGTGGTGAGCAAGTAAAGATTGGTACTATAAATTAAGGTAAAAATTACGGTACTGACCCGAACCGCTAGATCCAATGAGCGACGGGTAATTGTCACTGGACCCGCTTCCAGGAGAATATATCTGTAGTCCGTCGGTTGGGGTAAATTGGTCAGGATAACGGTTTCACTCTCAGAAGCCTCTGGAACCGATTCACGTCCGATGCCAAAGGGATTATACCAGGGTCTAGGTTGAGGCGATGCCTGTGCTGAGGTTTCAGCAGACTCAACCACGAGGATGTCCGCCTGCGGCAGCCGAGGCTGATGATCAACCGCCAATCCATCGGGTGCGATCGCGGTGAGAATAAATACAAATACCGATAGCATCAGCAACCAACCCATTTGCTGACGCCAAACCCGCAACGGGATACGAGCTGACAGGGTGAACAAAATCAGTACCACAACAACAGCCAAACGGCAATAGGGATTGGCTAATAAAGGTACTGCCAAAAAGCTCATTAACCAGATAAGTTTTACCCGAGAATCCAGGTAATGTAGCCAGGTTACGGGTTGTTCCAGGTATAGCCCTAACGGGAGCGATCGCAGTAAGTCCATGGTTTGTCATTCGTCATTCGTCATTCGTCATTCGTCATACTCGCGCAAGCGAGAAGCAAGCTATGTCATTCGGCAAAAGGGAATGGGGAATAGGCAAAAATATGCCCTCGAAGGTTGTCAAGAATCAATGTATCCCATCTCACTCTTGTTTTGACCATTGACAAAGGACATAAGACCAAGGACAAATGACAAATTAAACCCGAACGGCTCGATTAGCATTGCTGCTTTCAACATCGCGAACTTTCTTCCCACGCCATAATAGACGCAAGGGTGTCCCTGTAAAACCCAGTTGTTGGCGAAATTGACGCTCAATATAGCGGCGATAGTTGTCGTTAAATCGTTTCGGATCATTGACAAACAGGGCAATCGTTGGGGGTTTAGTTTTAACCTGGGTGCCGTAGTAAATTTTGCCTTGCCGTCCTTGGCGGTTGGTGGGCGGGGAATGCCAGTTAATGGCTTCTGCCAGCACTTCATTAATCACAGACGTACTGACGCGGCGCTGGTGTTCTGCGGCAACAGTATCAACTAAATCGAGAATTTTGTCTACTCGTTTTCCGGTTAAGGCGCTGACAAAAATCATCGGTGCCCATTCAACAAAATAGAGGCGATTTTTCAGCAGTTTTTCGTATTCATAGATCGTATAGGTATCTTTTTCAATCGCATCCCATTTGTTTACCAAGATAACCGCCGCCCGTCCGTCTTCAGCAATGCGTCCAGCAAGTTTTTGGTCTTGTTCGGTAACACCATCTAGGGCATCAACCACGAAGAGAACCACATCAGAACGGCGAATGGCTTTGAAGGCTCGATTAATGCCAAAAAATTCTGGTCCATATTCGACATTTTTCTTCCTGCGAATGCCTGCGGTATCAATAAGACGATATAGTTGAGATTCACTCCCGGTTTCTGGGTTTCCGGGGCGTTCGACAATCATATCAATGGCATCGCGGGTAGTACCGGAAACGGAACTGACGATCGCACGTTTTTCTCCGGTCAGGGCATTTAATAAGCTGGACTTACCCACATTCGGACGCCCGACAATCGCCACGTTGATTTCTGAGGTGTCGGGAAGCATTCCCACCGTGGGCAAATAAGTAATCAGTTGATCCAGAAGTTCCCCGGTTCCTGCACCGTGAATCCCAGAGACAGGAAAGGGTTCACCTAAACCGAGTTCCCAAAACTCAGCCGCTTGGATCAATCCTTGTTGAGGGGATTCGCACTTGTTTACAGCCAGAACAACCGGGACAGGATGCTGGCGTAGCCAATCTGCGATCGCATAATCGGCGGCGGTGGGACCGATTTGACCATCGACCACTAATATAGCGGCGCTGGCTTCGCTGAGGGCTGCCATTGCCTGTTCTCGAATCAGGGGCAGAAATTCAGTATCGTCATCAAAAACCAAACCCCCGGTGTCTACAATCGAGTAATCCCGGTCTTGCCAGAACGCCGGTCGATAAGTGCGATCGCGGGTAACTCCCGGTTGATCATGGACAATCGCATCCATCACCCCGGCTAACCGATTGACAAGCGTTGATTTGCCCACATTCGGGCGTCCGATTACAGCAACTATTGGCAAACCCATCGTCTTTATCCCCCTTACAGATATGAAGCGTTACGCTCCAGTCTTCTATTGTAGCGAGGTCAGAGGGCGTGGCTGATTCCTTTATCGGCTGGAATCTTCGGGAACGACAATCATAGACAGCGTTTGACTTTGGTGATCCACTTAAAAACCAGGGTGCGAGGAGGAACTTGGGAAGCTTTGGAAGCCTTACTGCAAGAGAAGGGATACTATCAAGGCGGCTTGAATAAGGTTGAAGTGGCGCGAGCGATTTCTGAGTATATGAAGCCTGAGAATAATCAATCCCTGAGTTTCCAGTGCTTCAACTCTGGGGTAAAAACCCTTTTCAGGTGATAGTTGTACTTAAGCTAAAAAAGGGAATAGGGAACAAGGAACAGGTAAAAGTAGTCACTCGAACCATGTCCTCGTAAAAGGTCAATGAATTTAATATCATTTTTACGAATTACGAATAAACCCTTATAAACCCGGAATTTCTGACAACTTGCCCTCAACTTCTTCAACCGAAAAACCTGTCATTTCTTGCCATTCTTCTACCGTGAACTCATAGCCCCGTTCTTTCGCCATCTTGATAAAGGCGTCTACGTTTGGGGCAGCGCTAAGTTCCTCTCTTAAAGCCGGGTTCGCTTGAGCATCTCGAAACAGCTTTGCCACTTGCTCCTTTGCCATTCCTGGTAACTCCTAATTTGACCAAATAATGCTACACTAGCAGACTTCCGACTCTAGGAAAAGCAAATTTTGTTAAATTTCTCAACGCTTTGGGAAACCACCGCTTAGACTGACACCATGCTTATGGCAGGATAGCAATACACAGCTTAACAAGGCTTGGCAGGAGCAGCAGTTATGGTTAAGGGTAACCCAAAAGGATTTCTGGGACGCTTATTTCAACAATTTCGCAGCGTTGAAGGAAGTCGGATTTTCCATCGCTTCAAGACGATCCCAGGTCGCTTTCGAGCCATCCTACTGCGGTTCGTCCCAGCGCGGTTACTTTGGTTATTTCCATTCCTACAAGATGAACTGAAACAGCGTGCGCCGAGTTTAGATGAACTCAAAGATCGCATGGCGGGTAAAACGAAACCCAGTGAAGGATTAGAAGCCGAAGGTGGCGTGGTGACAGAAGTCGTCGTTCCGCCAGGGGTAACGTCCCTCTATCCGGAGTATCGCTGTGTTCGGGGAAATCCCTTTTACTGTGAATGGGTGCAACAAACCCTGCTCGAACAACCCGGTGCCAACTATTGTACTCAATGTGGATTTCCGACGTTGTTACCGCCAGAAACAAAAATTCGCGGGACTCGGGGAACCTATCAAATTGAAGGCTTCCTCAAAAATCGGGGTCGAGGTCGGCTTTATCAAGGACTGCAACTTCCGACTCGTCAACCTGTGGTAATCAGGGAATATCTGTTACCCGATCGCTATTTTAATCTCCAAGAAACTCAGTTACGCAAAGAAGCCTTTGTCAATCTCGCGGGTGTCACCTTAGCTGATGGGCGGATGCAAGACTTTCGCCTCGTCCCTCCCTGGGACGCGATCGCAGATCCCCGGTTTGAACGCTGCTATTTAGTTAGCCAAGGGGCATTAGATACCTATCCTACCCTAGCCAGTTACGTGGCGCAAACCGGGGCGATGACCAGTTATCAGGTGCGACAAATCCTGGAACAGGTGCTGCAAAGTTTAGAATTTCTCCATGGACAAAAATTTCGCCTCCCTTCGGGTTTAGTCCAACAGGGACTCACCGATGGCAATATCAGTTTAGATAGCTTACTGATTGTTCCTAGTTTTCAAGGCTTTTTTATTTATTTATGTGACCTCCTCTTGTGGGAAGGACGATTTGATCCGCCCTTACTCGAACGTCCTTTGTTATCACCAAAAAAGGATTTACAAGACTTGGGGTATGTGGCATTTTATCTTTTAAACGGCGGGACTCATGATCCGGTTACGCTTCAACCCTTTAATCCCCGGATTACCAAGCATTGGCCCCTGATTAAACCAGTGTTTAAGGACTATATTTTATCCCTAATTGGCATTGGGACATCATCCTTTGAAACCGCCGAAATTGCCCGCCGCGCTTTATTACAATTGCCCCCCGAACCGCAAATTATCCCGCCCTTCTCCCAACCGGAAGCCGAAGCTGAGGCGAAGAAAAAGAAACGGCGGTGGTGGCGTCCTCGCTTATTCTGGCTGCTTTTACTACTCCTGTTGTTGGGATTATTAATCTGGTGGCTATTGGGGAGAAATCAACCCCAAACTGCAATGGACACCGAACCATTTCCCTGCTGTATTGAACAAGTATCCGGGATTCCGACGGGAACATTTACCTATACAGCAGAAGCATACGGGGCGTGGGATTATATCCTAGAGCAACCCAATTTAATTGCCAAGGATACCACCTTGGCTGGTGAATTATACCAGCGTCAACCGAAATTAGAGTTAAACTATCAACCTGTACCCTCTTGGACAGACGCGATCGCACAGGTTCGGGAGGAGGAGGCGGAGTTTGCGATCGCGACTCCCATTAATCGGTTAGAATTTCCCTTAGACGCAGAAGAAGTGGCGCATGATGGCTTAGTTGTCTTTGTCGCCTTCAGTTATGCACAACGGGAAAACAGTTTACCCGCCGCCTTAAATGGGCAAATTAGCTTTAAGCAATTACGCCAACTCTACACGAGAGAAATTACCAATTGGCAAGAATTAGGTGGACCGGATATCCCTGTTCAACTGTATGCTCCCCTGAGTGATCAGGCAATTGAATTGTTTAAGCAGCGCGTTTGGCAAGATAATACAAACAATAATAATATTGCCGAATTTGAAGCGCTATTGCAACAAATAAACCAACCAAGTAAAGCCATTGTTGACTCCGGACGTCCCCCAATTATCAGCCAGCAAACCTTTGAAACACTGCGGCAAGTGATTCGGGATTTTGAACAGCGAAATATTGGCGCGATCGGATTTGATTCCTTGAGTAAAGTATTAGGACAATGTTCAGTCTATCCCCTAGCCATCGTGGACGGAGAAAATAATGCAATTTCACCTTTAGTACAAGATAACCGACAACCGATTACTCCGAACATAGATTTATGTAATGCTAAAGGTAGTTATGGTGCCAATGTGGAGGCATTTATTAACCAAACCTATCCCTTAGCTTATCCCCTAGCCGTTATTTATCCGAGAGATAATAGCCGTCCCCCCATTGGCACAAAGTTTGCTGAAATTCTCAGAACTGAACAGGCGCAATGTTTATTGTCTAAAACAGGATTAGTCCCACTGCGATCCTATCTGGATTCTACATTCTGTACCCAGGAATTAGAAAGCGCTGAACCTGATAATGGATGAATAAGTTGGGCAAAATTCACCTTATGTTAATCGCTCTTGGTCTGAAATCACCACGATTGATATCTGTTGTGTCATACCAAATTCGGATAAACTACCTCCTTATGAATAGGGACAAGGCAACAGGCAACAGGATTTCATCGGCTAAAGGATAAAGGGAGTTCTCAAGGCGGATTTGGCATCACACTCAATTCCGGCTGTCTGAATCAAACAGAGATTAGACAAGCAAATTCTTCCAGGGTTGCCCATTCATTATCTATCTCGCTAGAAGATGTTAAGGAAATGAAGAACCCTTCTATCTCCTTCCAGGCAGAATCATGGAATTGAGGAAAATTATCAGGTATGTTGATAGTCTCTTGATCCTCATAAAACGGGAATTGGCTGAAGTGAGTGCTATCGGATAACCGATACTCTAGGTTATTTCCCGTTGCCTGTTTTTTCTCTAAGGTTACTAGACTGCGGTTTATCGTCTCCACTGTTTCTTGCTGTCCATCACATTGGGTTTTCGCTATTTCGACAATTGTTTGGTAATCTTTTAAGCACTCACAAGAATAAAATGTAAATCCTACAGTTTCGGAATTTTGCTCCTGTTGAATCATCTGGTTAAAATTGGCTCGAATGACCTGGTGAATTTTATGGAATAATTCCATTTCTCAACTCCCTTGCTATGAGTGGCACTACTTTTAGGTGCTACTTGTTTACATTTCTTTACCTATTATGTTAAATCTACCTAGAAATAATTTTTTGCTCACAAACTCTTCACAAAACCCGCTTATAAATAGGTGGACACAATAACAGCTAACGGTGGAGTCGTCATTTGTCATTTGTCATACTCGAAGAGCGCCAGAAGCAAGCTACGTCCTTTGTATTTCAATGCATGAGAGCTTAGAACGCGACTTATACCAAGTTGCAGTCTAAAGTAAAATCTGTCATGCTGAGCGAAGCGAAGCATCTGTGGAGTCCGGAGCGAAGCGGAGGAACGAAACGAAGCATATACAGAACCCTCATCTCCCCCATTATCCTCAGCTTCCCCAGCCTAGCGGATGACAGAGGCTGACTAAAAATGGTACAACATCTTAGTTTAAATAAACGGGATGATTAAGTGAGGAAGCGGAATGTACATTATCCAGGTTGCCTCTGAATGCGCCCCTGTGATCAAAGCCGGCGGCTTAGGGGATGTGGTTTATGGTTTGAGTCGGGAGTTAGAGATTCAGGGGCATTGCATCGAACTGATTCTGCCCAAATACGACAATATGCGCTATGACCACATCTGGGGACTCCATGATGCCTATATTAATCTATGGGTACCCTGGTATGGTGCGGCGATTCACTGTTCCGTCTATTGTGGTTGGGTTCATGGACGAGTCTGTTTCTTTATCGAACCGCATTCCCAGGATAATTTCTTCAATCGGGGCTGCTACTACGGTTGTGATGACGATAACATGCGGTTTGCTTTCTTTTGTAAAGCTGCTTTAGAGTTTATGCTTCAGAGTAATAAGCGTCCTGATGTGATCCACTGTCACGACTGGCAGACGGGTTTACTTCCAGTCATGCTGTTTGAGATCTATAAATATCATGGCATGGAAAGTCAGCGGGTATGCTACACCATTCACAACTTTAAGCACCAAGGAATGGGGGGAAATGAGATCCTTTTGGCAACAGGGTTGAATCGGGAAGCCTATTATTTTCAGGATGATCGCCTGAAAGATAATTTTAATCCCTTTGCCTTAAACTTTATGAAAGGTGGTATTGTTTACGCCAATGCGATAACGACAGTTTCCCCCCATCATGCCTGGGAAGCTCGGTTCACGCCCATCGGATGCGGATTAGGTCATACGTTACATTTGCATCAGGATAAGTTTACCGGAATTCTTAACGGCATTAACGATGATTTTTGGAATCCGGAACAAGACCGCTATATTCCCTATCACTACGCCCCGGATAGTTTTGAAGACAAAGCGAAAAATAAAAAAGCGTTGCGGGAACGGCTGTTAATCCAGGATGTTGATAAACCAATTGTGGCGTTTATTGGTCGTTTAGATGATCAAAAAGGAGTGCATCTGGTTCATCATGCCATCTACTATTCCCTGCATAAGGGCGCTCAATTCGTTTTGTTAGGATCAGCGACAGCTGCGGCAATTAATTCCTGGTTCTGGCACGAGAAATACTACTTAAATGATAACCCTGATGTCCATTTGGAACTGGGATTTAATGAGGAATTATCTCATCTGATTTATGCGGGAGCTGATTTTATTCTGGTTCCTAGTAATTATGAACCCTGCGGACTGACTCAGATCATTGGCTTAAAGTACGGAACCGTGCCAATTGTGCGGAGCGTGGGAGGATTAGTTAATACGGTGTTTGACCGCGATCACCACCCGAATCACCCCATGGAAAAACGCAATGGGTATGTATTTAATCACACCGATTATTATGCGTTGGAATCCACGATGGATCGGGCGTTGGGATTGTGGTATGACTATCCTGAAGAGTTCCGTAAACTGGCGCTTCAAGGTATGGCGTATGATTACTCGTGGAATGCTTCGGCATCTAAGTATGTGAAAATTTATGACATGATCCGACATAAATAGGGCTTGCTGAATAACTGGTGAGGTGAGGGGGAGATGAGGGAGATGGCGGAATATACTGGAAGAGAAACCCTTGAAAAGGATTATGTTGGATTAGTCAGTGCTTTTGTTTATCAAGGGGTTGACCAAGACTATCTATCAAAACTATGGCGATAGAATCACCGAAAATGTACCATTGCTCCCCCTGCTTCCTCTGCTTCCCCTGCTTCCCCTGCTCTCTAACCCCACCACAAGACTTATTCAGCAGACCCTATGTAGGAATGGGGGTGGAAGAAGGCGAGAGCGATCGCTGGAGCTAATGTTAAGAAAGATGTGAGTAATGCATAGCACCATGGGAAGAGGGGAGCAAGAGAAGAGGATAGGGAAACGGTGTTCCAGACGTGCTTTTGAAGCCTCTGGGAGTGATTGTTTCCCCTTCTCCCTTGATGGGAGAAGGGGTTAGGGGATGAGGGTGAAACGGTTCCATTGTGGGGATACACTACCCCTAAAAATGGTGATTGAGATACTTCAGGAAACCCGCTCTGGAGCAATAACCACCTGAATATACTTCTCACAACACTGTTGAGATAACTCCTGGATTTGCTCATCTCGGTTCTTCCCCGGTTTTAAGTTATCCAACAAGCCTTGAAAGCCGAGAAAAGCCAGATCATATATAAGTTGCTGACTCAACTTGCCATAAAAGAAGCCGCCATGGGTATTAATTTCTCCTTTAACAAAATAAGCAATACTCAACCGCAAGTAATCAAACACCACTAATGCCGATTTTTTCAAAGACTGGCTAACCACACCTGTTGCTTTATTAGGTTCTGAGTCAGTAAAATCCCAATAATCTGTGCAATCAAAATAGGTAAACCGATCCGCAACTCGCACGTATTGTAAATCGATGGTTGAGACATCAGAACCCTTCACAATCTCCTGATCAACCTGACCCACTGAAACCAGTTCATCGAGTTGTTGATGTTCCCGATTAGACGCCCGAATTTCTAGACAACAATATGGCGAGTCAATTTGACCATTTTTATTGTTCACAATTCCGTAATCATTCTCAGTCAGACGTTGATTGCGATAGTCATATTGATCAGCAAATCGTTGTACTGTTAAATTTCCCAATCGGTAACCGCGAAAACGAGTTCTAGCGGGAAAATTGATGTAATTCACCGCCGTTGATGCCAGTCGCAGGGCTAAATCGCCTTCATTACTAAACAAATATGCCTCTTCGCAACGACGTAACGCTGATCGCAAGAAGTTTGAACGAACAGGCATAATTGAGTCAATGGGGATATCGGGACCTACCAGAATTAATCAACCCAAACTAAAAACGCGACCAATATAGTTAGAGGGTCGTTTGTTAATAGATTCTGTATCGAAGATATCGGAAAGAATTCGGACCACATTAGTTACCACAAAACAGCCCATACTGTGACCCAAAAAATTCAACTTAATTCGGATATCTTCCCTTTGTCGGCATTCGATCACAGCTTGGTCAATTTGCCGGATTAATTCCACTAAATCCACAACACCATAGTTCATCGCCCGGTTGCGATCGCGCAGATATGTCGATAACCTAAGTGCTAGTAACGCCAGGATTATTCCCAGTGACAGGATAAATAGAATTAACAGAATGACGAATAACCCATTAACTAGCCTATTGAGTTGCAAAGGCAGGAAAATTCCCACTGATTAACTTTTTCAACCAGATCTTCAGCATTAATCGGTGCCGTACTATTGACGTAGTACCCCCAAACGGCTTTCTCTTGACTAAATTCTTCGATGGGGACAATTTCAAATTCTGAAATCTTCGACGGGATTGATGTCATCGGTTACCAATTTTACAGACAAATAATGTTTAAGAGCTTTATTTTAATCGAATTGGTGCTTTTTTCAAGTAATTGTTATTAAAATAAATAATTATTATAGAATTTTAATCCTTCTAGCTGCCCTATGCATTACTCACATCTTTCTTAACATTGGCTCCAGCGATCACTCTCGCCTTCTCAAACCCCCATTCCTACATAGGGTCTGCTGAATAAGTATTGTGGTGGGGGTAGGAAGCAGGGAGAGTCTGGGAGTTAGACGTTTATAGTCAAGGATACCAATGGTATTGAGCAGGGGGTTATAGGAGCGCACATTTTCCCATGATGAAATAG
>NZ_JBKHHI010000074.1:0-21202 GCF_046539235.1 Coleofasciculus sp. | reverse complement strand
ACTCATCTTAGGAAAACTTAACAAACTCGCGATCGCGTCTGACCGAAGCTAACTATTATTACAGGGCGCCTACTTTGCAAACCCTAGTTTTTCCCTAGGGGAATCTCCAATTTTTACCTGTCACAAGGTATAGTAAATATTATTATATTGAGAATGACGCTAATCTGTAACTGATGACAAATAATTTGTCACTGTACAGCCGCAATCCTTTGTTCTTCTCAAATGCGGACGAAAGGACTTGAACCTTCACACCTTACGGTACTAGAACCTAAATCTAGCGCGTCTGCCAATTCCGCCACGTCCGCGACTCACTCGATAGCTATGATAGCAAAAACTTGACGATTTGGTTAGCTGAGTTCGACGTAACGCTGAAAGCATTATTTTCCCGTTGCTATCGCCTGAAAGCCTCCAGGTGTGCGTCAAGCCTCTGCTTATATCAAATTCAGGTTGAATACCCCTCCAGAACACTGTAGAGACGTAGCATGCTACGTCTCTACAATCTTGAAAGAACCAGGGTTTTACCGGATTAGGATTCTAATCCTCATCCCCATCGCCTACGGGTTATCCTCCCCAGGTTGCGGTAAAGGTAAGGTAATCGTCACTGTACTTCCTGCTTCTGCTTGGGATTCTACCGCGATCGCACCCCCTTGTACATCGACACAATGCTTAACCAGCATCAGCCCTAAACTACTCCCCGTCATCGTATCACCATGACTCTGGGCGTCAAAAGCGTTAAATAAGATGTTTTGCTCAGATTCGGGCATATTACTGCCAAAATCGGGGATACGAAACACCACCTTCTCGTCTTGACACAACAATTCCAACTTGATCGGACTATCCTCTGGTGCATATCGCCATGCACTAATTAGTAAATTTGTCAACATTCGACGCAATAATCCTTCATCGCCAATGCCATAACAAGATTCTGTACCAACAAAACTAATCTGAGGGTTCGACGGTGTACGTTCCTGTAACTGGGCGATTAATCCCTGACACAACTGAGTTAAATCCAGTTCCGTGAGATTTAAACGCAGTTGCTTGGCTTCAATCTTTTTAATCAATAGCAGATCATTCAGGAGTTGATTAATCCGGTGAGCATTCCCTTGGATACGCTGGATGTAGTAAAGATGATTATTCTCCGTGTCGAAATCGGGGTTATTTTCCAGGTATTTAGCATGGGAAAAAATCTTGTTCAGGGGATCACGGAGTTCTTTAGTAACCACGGAGGCAAATCGGTCAACCTGGGATTTGAGCGCCCGATATTCGGCTTCTTTTGCCATCGCTTCGCTAGCGGCTACCATCGCCTGCTTTTGCTCACTCAAATCTTTAAACGTAATCACAACAGCGCCGCCGTTCCCTTCGAGATGATCCAAACGGGTTATGGTATATTCATAATCCTTCACCCCTTGAATCGTGGTTAATGTAATTTCGTCGGTTCTAGACTCTCCCGTGGTTAAGACATTTTCCCGTTGAGCATCCAACTGTTTCATCTGTTCGGCGGACAACTCCAGATCATGCCAGGTTTTGCCGATACAATCCTTTTGGTGAAGTCCCCACGCCTGGGCTGCGGGTTGATTCACATAGACATATTTGCCCGTGCGATCGCACACGAGAAAAAAGTCACTAGAATTTGAAAGAATCGCATTCAGGAGTTGTCCCAGTTGTTCGACTGAAGTATCCGGCGCTGGGGGAGAGGGGGTGGCTGGAGGCTTCTTCTCTGGCTGACTAGCTTGTTGTTTAACCGCTTGTTGCTGCTGAATCGCTTGTTGGCGACGAATTGCCTCTTGTTGCTCCGCTTTTAGACGTTTTTGCTCACTAATATCCTCCAGGATACAAATTGCCGAAATGGGTTCGTCTGGAGTCTCCTGCACCAACGCCACGGTAAGCCTTCCCCATTCGATGGTGCTATCGGGATGATGGAGAGGCTTCTCCAATTGGTAGGAATGACGTTCACCCGCGATTAATTGGCGAAACATTGCCGATTCCATCCCCGGCTTATCTAAATTCATCCATCTAATCAACGTGGGTGCTAATTCCTCAGCCGGACAACCGAGCATTGCCTGAAGTTTGGGGTTATATTCGATCAAGTTCCCCTGATGATCTAGAAGTCCTAGACCAATAACCGTCCGCTTCACAATGGAGTCTAACCGGGAATGAAGGTAGGATTGCATGGAATCTTTATAGCGTGCGATCGTCAAATCTTGTAACCGCCAGCGCAATCCAATTACTTGACCCGATGATGGATTTTGCACAGGCGCGACGGTTAGGGAGGCGAGGAATGATGTATCACCACGGGGTTGAATCTGAACGGGCCAATTATTGATCGACTCCCCCCGTTGTAACTGACTCAACTTGTAATAAAAATCGCGTCGTTCTTGAGTCGCGACAAAAACGGCGAAGGATTTGCCCACCAGACGTTCTGGAGAAAAGTTCAGTGAATGGGCGGCGGCTTGATTTGCCTCAACAATGATCGCGTCGGGATTGGTAACCAAGTAGCCATCGGGAGCAAACTCAAACAATTCCCGATACCGCTGGCGTTCCGCTTCTAGGGCAATCTGACTTTGGGCTAATTTATCATTTTGTTGGCGTAGTTCTCCGGCGGCAAATTGTAGTTCTTGCAGGGAATGGGACAGTTCAGTCAAACTTTCCAGTAGTAAATGTTGCTGCTGGTTTTGGATCTCCTCCTTGTGTGGAGACTCCGGTGCGGGCAATTTGAGTGATTCGTGTGCCTGTTGCCAAAGCGTTTCTACACGTCTGAGGGATAGGGTAATCTGTTGATCAAAGGTTTCTGCGGTCATCTTTTATACACAATAGCTGCACCCTTTTTACCTCCATATTTTCTACTATCGTTCCGGAGTTTGTGTTAAGCATTTAGAGAAAGCTGGGGAAGCTGGGGGAGATAGGGAAGATGAGGGAGATGGGGGAGATGGGGGAGATGGGGAAGTGATGTAGAGACGTCTCATGGCGCGTCTGGGAACTGGCGACAATCATGACGTGACATCCTCCCCCACCAAATCGAAGATTACGCTGTTTCTCGTAATTCTTAGACCGCTTTAGATAAGACGTAGCTTGCTTCTCGCTCCCTTGAGTATGACCAATGACATAAAACTATTCATTCGCCTTAACCACCAATACCGAACAAGGGGCGTCAGCCACCACCTGACTACTCACCGAACCTTGCAAAATTCGCTTTACGCCTGTCAGTCCACGAGTGCCAATCACAATTAAATCCGCGTGGTAAATATGGGCAAGGCGAATGATTTCGGCGGCGGGGTCACCGTTAACAATTTGAATTTCACTAGAACAAGGGAGTTTGGATTGATACAGGTGCAGTTGCTGTTCGGTTTCTTGGTAAAGGAACTCCTCCGAAGGATGTGGACGATCTACAGGGATGTCCATGTCAGGGTCTTGAGGAGGCATGACATGGCACAAGATAATTTTGGCGGCTGATGTTATTTGTAGGTTATCCAGGGTTTCAATTAAGCGATAGGGTGGCTTGGAGCTGTCGAGAGCTACCAGAATCGTCTTTAGCACCAAAATTTCTCCTCATTCATGAGCGATTGTGAGCGATCGGCTCCCAGCAATAGGAATTTTCCCTCTTGAGCAGAGGTTTTGTCTACTGGTTTGACAAAAGTCATTTGTCCTTGGTCATTTGTCATTTGTCCTTTGTTAGAGAACAGGGAATGGGGAATTAAATAGTACTCTTAAGGTCAGTTATTGGGGAAGAGGTCATTGAGAATATTCTTCCCCAGCTTCCCCAGCTCCCCCAGCTCCCCCAGCTTCCCCAGCTTCCCCAACTCCCCCTACTCTGTCTCAATCCGAATGTCGATCGCCAAAGGTGCGTAAGCGCACGGAATCCGCATGAGAGGGTAATCCTTCGGCTTGTGCCAACACCTGAATCGCTCCTGCCATTTTATTCAGGGCGGTTGAGGAATATTGAATTAGACTCGAGTGCTTCATGAATGTCTCTACACCTAACGCCGAAGCGTAGCGGGCAGCACCAGAGGTGGGTAAGGTGTGATTGGGTCCGGCGATATAGTCACCAACTGCTTCTGGGGTGGATGTTCCCAGGAAGATGGCACCCGCATGGCGGATTTGGTTGAGTAAGTCCCAAGGTTCGGTAATTTCTAATTCTAAGTGTTCGGGAGCAAATTCATTAGAGAGTTCGGCAGCGATGTCCAGGGAATCGACGACGACAATCAAGCCATAATGCGCGATCGCTTTTTCGGTGAGTTCGCGTCGGGGATGATCCTGAAGTTGGTGTTTGACTTCGGCTTGGACGTTTTTTGCCAATGTCGAGTCTGTCGTCACCAGAATCGCCGCCGCTAGCGGGTCATGTTCTGCCTGCGCCAATAAATCGGCGGCGACATAGACGGGGTTGGCTTTACTATCGGCAATAATTAGTACCTCTGAAGGACCGGCAAGGGAATCAATGCCCACAGTTCCATAGATGAGTTTCTTTGCCAGGGTGACGTAGATATTCCCTGGACCAGTAATTACATCCACTTTGGCAATGGTTTCGGTTCCATAAGCTAAAGCCGCGATCGCTTGGGCACCGCCGACGCGGTAAATGTTGCTCACACCCGCTTCTTGGGCAGCGACGAGGACGGCTGGATTAATCTTTTGTTCCAATCCCGGTGGTGTGACCATAACGACTTGAGGCACTTTTGCTACTTTTGCCGGAATCGCATTCATTAACACCGTACTCGGGTAAGCGGCTCGACCGCCAGGAATATAGAGTCCGGCTCGATCCACTGGCGTATAGCGTTTGCCCAGAACCACCTCATCATCGCCAAACTGCACCCAAGATTTGGGGACACGTTGTCGGTGAAAGGCTTCAATCTGCCGTGCTGCCAACTGAATCGCATCCAGGAGTTCCTTGGATACTTGCTGGTAGGCAGCATCCAGTTCTGAGCCACTGACACGCAGTTGGTCAGGGGTTAAACGTTGATGATCGAATTCTTCGGTATAGTGCAAGAGGGCTTTATCCCCTTGGCGTTTTACCGTCTGCAAGACTTCTCGCACCGTCGCCTCTTTGTGCATGATTCCATCGTGGGAGGTGCGATCGCAGATCCGCCGCAGTTCATTTTTTGCCTCAGCCTGCTGAGTGATTATTCGCAGCATGGAGTCGGAGTGCCTATCATGAGGTATTATCCGTGGGAGACTAGGATAGGAAAAGAGAGTTCCCTGACCGGGAATCCGTTCTTGCCTAGACTCTCTTCTCTAGCTTACCTGGATTTTTCTGGACTCGCGACACTTTTGACATAGATGTTATAGTAGTTGTTCTGGTATTTTGTAAATTAGAATCTCAAACCTTAGTTTTCCGGAAGATTTCTGTGGCTAATAGTAAGTCTGCTCTTAAACGTATCAAAATCGCTGAACGAAACCGAGTCCGCAATAAAACCTATAAATCAGCGGTCAGAACCCTGATGAAAAAATATTTTGAGGCTGTCGAGGATTACGCCCGCCAGCCAAGTCCTGAATCGTTGCAGGATGTCAAAAATCGCATGTCTGCTGCTTACAGTAAGATAGACAAAGCGGTGAAGCGGGGCGTCCTGCACAGTAACAATGGTTCTCGGAAGAAGTCCCGTCTGGTCAAGCAGCTCAAGAAGGTACAGGCTCAAATGAATCCCCCATCGGCTGAAACATCGACGGCGGAAACAACAGAGGCATCCTAGTACAAGAAGGATCCAAGTCCGAAGGCTCCAGGGCAAAAGCCGATAAGGAACATAAGGTATGCTGCTTTTAGGGAGCTGGTTAACTGGTGAGTTATTTCCGCCACGCTGCACTAGGGTTTAATCCCTAGACGGGTGCAAGATGTGAGTGACACCCGATTTTAAGCGTGTTAACTGCCAAATAAGCTCTAAGCTAGGAAAAATATTGGCTCCTTGGGTTGGTTTTGGGTAAGAATTGAGCAGAAGAGGACACAGACCATGTCAATGCAGTTGATAGACACCCATGTTCATATCAACTTCGATGTCTTCGAGTCTGATCTAGAAGCGGTACGCGATCGCTGGCGGGATGTCGGCGTCGTGCGGCTCGTTCATTCCTGTGTTGAACCTTCAGAGTTTTCCGGGATTCAAACCTTGGCTGACCAATTCCCGGAAATGTCTTTTGCCGTCGGCTTACATCCCCTAGATGCCCACAAATGGACGCCCCAAATGGCGACTCAAATTCGCGCCTTAGCTGATTCCGATGCCAGAGTTGTGGCAATTGGGGAAATGGGACTAGATTTCTACAAAGCCGAAAACCAAGACCAGCAAAAGCAGGTATTCGCAGCACAACTGGCGATCGCTTACGAGCTTAACTTACCTGTGATTATTCACTGTCGCGACGCCGCCGCCGATCTTCGTGATCAGGTGAAGCAGTTTGGTCAAGAGGTAGGACCGATTCGGGGTGTAATGCATTGTTGGGGGGGAACGCCTGAGGAGACTCAGTGGTTTTTGGATCTAGGCTTTTATATTAGCTTCAGTGGTATTGTCACCTTTAAAAATGCCACAGCCATCAAAGAATCAGCCACCCTAGTGCCAAGTGATCGCCTGCTGATTGAAACAGATTGTCCGTTCCTCGCCCCCGTACCCAAACGGGGGAAGCGCAATGAACCCGCTAACCTGTACCATGTTGCCGATTGTGTTGCTAAACTGCGGCAGATTCCCCTGGAAACCTTGGCACAAGAAACAACTCAGAATGCCTGTCGGCTGTTTAATCTGAGCGTAGATGATGCCTAGAACCCCAATTCGCGATCGCCAGCCATAAAGATGATTATGCCTGATCAGTTTAGGGTTGGGGCAAAAAATGAGGGTTTGGGTGTCAATTATCAATTATTCCGTTTTCAACTAGGTCAGTCTATGACTTGCCCAGCTTCCAGACGTAGCCGGCTACGTCTGGAACATGGCTCCCCCTCAAGCCAAAAAAGGAGTGGTAAACAGGTAAATTCCGTTGGGCTTGCGCCATAATTGATTAAGAAGAGTTACTATGTATAAAATTTTCTCAAGTTTTATCCCGCCATCACTGCCTAACCCCGAAACAATCCTTAATCGATGCCCAACAGCCCAAGAGGAGAAGACCACGAGGAGAAGATGCCGCCGATTCTATCTGATTGTAGATCAACCCCTGTATGATCATTATCATTAAAACGCTCCCGCCGATTATTAAGACAGTCGTTATTATCCTCAGACTCTCTTATTGCTTCTTTGAGGTAAAAAGAGGTAAAAATACTCGGCTTGGCAGCGCTAGATGCTGACTGGTCTCTACCCCGATGGATATAGCCAATCATACTATCGTATTGCTCAGGATTGCTGACTAGAGGAGCAAATTCTGCCTCTACCTTGGCTCGTTGCCCATTCTGACGCTGATTCACCCTCTCCAGAAGGAAAAGCATGACGACTCAAACTTATACAACTCCCACCTATCTATTACCCGACTTAGTTGAAATTCAGCGAGCCAGTTTTCGCTGGTTTCTTGAAGAAGGGTTAATTGAAGAACTTGACAGCTTCTCACCGATTAGTGACTACACGGGTAAGCTAGAACTCCACTTTATTGGCAAAGACTATAAGCTCAAGCGTCCTAAATACGATGTGGATGAAGCTAAGCGGCGAGACAGCACTTATGCAGTGCAAATGTATGTACCCACTCGCCTGATCAATAAAGAGACCGGTGAGATTAAGGAGCAAGAAGTCTTTATTGGCGATCTGCCCCTGATGACCGATCGCGGTACGTTTATTATTAATGGTGCCGAGCGGGTGATTGTCAATCAAATTGTCCGCAGTCCCGGCGTATACTATAAGTCGGAAATCGACAAAAATGGACGCCGTACCTACTCCGCGTCTTTAATCCCCAACCGAGGCGCTTGGTTAAAATTTGAAACCGACAAAAATGATTTAGTCTGGGTTCGGATCGACAAAACCCGGAAACTGTCTGCCCAAGTTCTCTTAAAAGCCCTGGGACTCTCGGACAACGAAATTATCGATGCCCTGCGTCACCCCGATTATTATCAAAAGACCTTAGACAAAGAAGGCAATCCCAGTGAAGAAGAAGCCCTGATGGAGCTATATCGCAAGCTCCGTCCAGGTGAACCGCCGACAGTAAGCGGAGGTCAGCAGTTATTAGAATCACGCTTTTTCGACGCCAAACGTTACGATCTCGGTCGTGTCGGTCGCTACAAAATTAACCGCAAATTGCGCTTAAATGTTGCCGATACAATCCGGGTGCTGACGCCCCAAGATATTATGAGCGCGATCGATTACCTGATCAACCTGGAATTTGATATTGGCAGCACCGACGATATCGACCATTTGGGGAACCGCCGGGTTCGCTCCGTGGGTGAACTCCTGCAAAACCAGGTTAGGGTGGGATTGAATCGCTTAGAGCGAATCATTCGGGAACGAATGACCGTTTCTGATTCCGATACCCTAACCCCCGCCTCCTTGGTCAACCCCAAACCCCTAGTCGCCGCCATTAAAGAATTCTTTGGCTCATCTCAGCTATCCCAGTTCATGGATCAGACCAATCCCCTAGCTGAGTTAACCCACAAACGCCGTTTATCTGCCTTAGGACCCGGTGGCTTAACCCGGGAACGGGCAGGGTTTGCGGTGCGGGATATTCACCCCTCTCACTATGGACGAATTTGCCCCATCGAAACGCCAGAAGGACCCAACGCCGGTCTAATTGGTTCCTTGGCAACCCATGCACGAGTCAACGCTTATGGCTTTATTGAAACCCCCTCCTACCCCGTAGAAAACGGGCGGGTGATCAAAGACAAAGCACCGCTTTACATGACAGCTGATGAAGAGGACGACTTGCGCGTTGCTCCTGGTGACATCCCCATGGATGAAAATGGCTATATCTTGGGCGAATCGGTTCCCGTGCGCTATCGCCAAGAATTTACCACCACTACCCCTGATCAGGTAGACTTTGTGGCGGTATCCCCGGTACAAATTATCTCCGTAGCCACCTCATTAATTCCCTTCCTGGAACATGATGACGCCAACCGCGCCCTGATGGGTTCAAACATGCAACGGCAAGCCGTCCCCTTGTTGCGTCCAGAACGTCCCTTGGTGGGTACAGGGTTGGAAGCCCAAGCTGCACGAGATTCCGGCATGGTGGTTGTCGCCCGGAAAGCTGGCGAAGTCGTTTATGTGGATGCCACCAAAATTCGCGTCCAAACCGCTCCCAGCACCCCCGCCTTACCGGGAGACAGTGCAGAGACAGCCCAAACCAGCGAACCAGAAATCATTGAATACGAAATCCAGAAATATCAGCGGTCTAACCAAGACACCTGCTTAAATCAGCGTCCGTTAGTTTTTTACGGAGATGACGTGGAAGCGGGTCAAATCCTAGCTGACGGTTCAGCCACTGAAGGGGGAGAACTGGCATTAGGACAGAACATTCTAGTGGCATATATGCCTTGGGAAGGCTACAACTATGAAGACGCCATCCTGATTAGTGAACGACTGGTGTTGGATGATGTGTACACCAGTATTCACATTGAAAAATACGAAATTGAAGCCCGACAAACCAAACTCGGACCCGAAGAAATCACCCGTGAAATTCCTAACGTGGGGGAAGATGCGCTGCGCCAACTTGACGAACAAGGAATTATCCGCATAGGGGCGTGGGTAGAAGCCGGAGATATTCTCGTCGGTAAAGTGACACCCAAAGGCGAATCCGACCAACCCCCCGAAGAAAAGCTACTCCGGGCAATTTTCGGAGAAAAAGCCCGGGATGTGCGAGACAACTCCTTGCGCGTTCCCAATGGCGAAAAAGGTCGGGTTGTGGATGTCCGCATCTTTACCCGTGAACAAGGTGATGAACTCCCCCCTGGTGCCAACATGGTAGTGCGCGTCTATGTGGCACAGAAGCGCAAGATTCAGGTGGGTGATAAAATGGCAGGTCGTCACGGCAATAAGGGGATTATTTCCCGGATTCTACCGATGGAAGATATGCCCTACCTCCCGGATGGCACTCCCCTGGACATTATTCTCAATCCCTTGGGCGTTCCCAGTCGGATGAATGTCGGTCAAGTCTTTGAATGTTTACTGGGATGGGCGGGTGAAAACTTAGACCTGCGATTTAAGATGATTCCCTTTGATGAAATGTATGGGGAAGAAGCATCCCGGCTGACGGTTCACGGCAAACTTCAGCAAGCGCGGGAAGAAACTCAGCAAGATTGGGTATTTGATCCAGACAATCCGGGCAAAATCCAGGTATTTGATGGTCGCACGGGCGAAGCCTTTGATCGTCCGGTGACAATCGGTATCGCCTACATGTTAAAACTGGTTCACTTGGTCGATGATAAGATTCATGCTCGTTCCACCGGACCTTATTCCCTGGTTACTCAGCAACCGTTGGGTGGTAAGGCGCAGCAGGGCGGTCAGCGATTTGGTGAAATGGAAGTTTGGGCATTGGAGGCTTTTGGAGCGGCTTATACCCTGCAAGAGTTACTCACCGTGAAATCAGATGATATGCAAGGTCGTAACGAAGCCCTCAACGCCATTGTCAAAGGCAAGGCAATTCCCCGACCCGGTACGCCGGAATCCTTTAAGGTGTTGATGCGAGAACTTCAATCCTTGGGACTCGATATTGCCGTGCACAAAGTAGAAACCGCTGAAGATGGCTCTAGCCGTGATTTAGAAGTAGATTTGATGGCAGATGGCGATCGCCGTCGTACCCCCAGCCGACCAACTTATGAATCCCTCCGCAGTGATGAATTTCAAGAAGAAGAGACATAGAGACATAAGGTCTCTCTCGTTGAATAATGTAGAGACGTTGCAAACGTCTCTACATCCAGTCGAGGCGGGTTGAGTTACATCTGGGTGAACAAAACACGATAGTCGTCAAACCCGCCCCTTCCCATTCAAAATTCAAGACGCGCCATGGCACGTCTGAAACCCTAAAAACCCTGGAAGATGAAACAGCAACAAGAACAGCGCTTTGACTACGTAAAAATTGGAATTGCCTCTCCGGAGCGAATCCGTATATGGGGAGAACGTACCCTACCGAATGGTCAAGTTGTAGGGGAAGTGACGAAACCAGAAACGATTAACTATCGCACGCTCAAACCCGAAATGGACGGGTTGTTCTGTGAGCGGATTTTTGGTCCAGCGAAAGACTGGGAATGTCACTGCGGCAAATACAAACGAGTTCGTCATCGCGGCATTGTTTGTGAACGCTGCGGCGTGGAAGTCACGGAGTCACGGGTACGACGACATCGCATGGGATTCATTAAACTGGCGGCGCCTGTGGCGCATGTCTGGTATCTCAAAGGAATTCCCAGTTACCTGAGTATTCTCTTGGATATGCCCTTGCGGGATGTCGAGCAGATTGTTTATTTCAATGCTTATGTTGTTCTGAGTCCAGGGAATGCTGAAAATCTCAGCTATAAACAGCTATTGACTGAAGACCAATGGCTGGAAATTGAGGAGCAACTTTATAGCGAAGATTCCGAACTAAATGGCGTAGAAGTGGGCATTGGTGCAGAAGCAGTACAACGACTCTTGCAAGATGTCAACTTAGACAGCGAAGCCGAAAAACTGCGCGAGGACATCAGCAACGCCAAAGGTCAAAAGCGGGCAAAGCTGATTAAGCGACTGCGGGTGATTGATAACTTTATCGCCACCGGGTCACAAGCAGAGTGGATGGTGCTGACGGTTATTCCCGTCATCCCGCCGGATCTGCGTCCCATGGTTCAGCTCGATGGTGGACGCTTTGCTACTTCAGACTTGAATGACTTGTATCGCCGGGTGATCAACCGCAATAATCGCTTGGCACGCCTCCAGGAAATCCTCGCCCCAGAAATTATTGTCCGCAACGAAAAGCGGATGCTGCAAGAAGCGGTCGATGCGCTGATTGATAATGGACGCCGAGGACGCACGGTGGTGGGTGCGAATAATCGGGCATTAAAGTCATTGTCCGACATTATTGAAGGTAAACAGGGTCGATTCCGCCAAAACCTCTTGGGGAAACGGGTCGATTACTCCGGACGTTCGGTAATCGTTGTTGGTCCGAATCTGAAAATTCACCAGTGCGGTTTACCCCGCGAGATGGCGATTGAACTGTTTCAACCCTTTGTGATCCATCGCCTGATTAGTCAGGGGTTGGTCAATAACATTAAAGCCGCCAAAAAACTGATTCAGCGCGGTGACCCCAGCGTTTGGGACGTGTTAGAAGAAGTGATTGCTGGTCATCCGGTTTTGCTCAACCGAGCGCCAACGCTGCACCGCTTAGGGATTCAATCCTTTGAACCGATTTTGGTTGAAGGTCGGGCGATTCAACTGCATCCCTTAGTCTGTCCTGCCTTTAACGCGGACTTTGACGGTGACCAAATGGCGGTTCACGTTCCTTTGTCGTTGGAGTCTCAAGCCGAAGCCCGATTGTTAATGTTGGCGTCCAATAATATTCTCTCTCCAGCAACAGGACGTCCGATTGTCGCACCGAGTCAGGACATGGTGTTGGGTTGCTATTACCTCACCGCCGAAAATCCCCACGCCACAAAAGGCGCGGATCGCTATTTTGCCTCTCTAGATGATGCAATCCGAGCCTTTGAACAACAGCAAGTCGAGTTACATGCTTATGTGTGGGTGCGCTTTGATGGCACGATGCAGAGTGGCAAGTCGGATGATGATCAGGTAATTTCCACAGAAACATCCTCCGATGGAATGGTGACGAAAATCTACAAAGACCGCCGGGTTCGGGAAACGGCTGATGGTGAACTGATTTCTCAGTACATTCGGACAACGCCGGGTCGGATTATTTACAACAAAGCCATTCAAGATGCTCTGATGATTGCCTGAAACCAAAACTCAGCACGAATCATCAAGGACGAATCACCAAGGACGAATGACAAATGACGAATGACAAAGGACAAAAAGAAACGATTTTCTACAATCGAATCGTTGATAAAGGTCAGCTCAAAAAACTGATTTCCTGGGCGTTTACTAAGTATGGCAGCGCCCGGACTGCTCAGATGGCTGACCAACTTAAAGATTTAGGATTCCGCTATGCCACAAAAGCGGGGGTTTCGATTAGTGTCGATGACCTACTTGTGCCGCCGAAAAAGCGTGAGATGCTAGAAGCGGCAGAAGCCCAGATTCGCGCCACGGAAGCCCGTTACAGTCGGGGGGAAATCACCGAAGTTGAACGATTCCAGAAAGTAATTGATACCTGGAATAGTACGTCGGAAGCCCTGAAAGATGAAGTGGTGGTGAATTTCAAGGCGACTGATCCCTTGAATTCGGTCTATATGATGGCGTTTTCTGGGGCAAGAGGAAACCTGTCTCAGGTGCGCCAATTGGTCGGGATGCGGGGTCTAATGGCTGATCCGCAAGGGGAAATTATTGACCTGCCGATCAAGACCAATTTCCGGGAAGGGTTAACTGTTACTGAATATATTATTTCCAGTTACGGGGCACGCAAAGGATTGGTGGATACCGCCCTGAGAACGGCTGACTCAGGGTATCTGACTCGACGCCTGGTGGATGTGTCTCAGGATGTGATTGTCCGGGAAGTGGACTGTGGGACAACCCGAGGCATCCAGCTAACTGCGATGAAAGATGGCGATCGCGTGCTGATTCCCCTGCAAGATCGCCTCTTGGGACGTGTCCTAGCCGCTGATGTGCTGCATCCGAAAACCAAAGAGGTGATCGCCAAACGTAACCAAGCCATCTGCGACGATTTAGCCGACATCATCGGCAAAGCGGAGGTGGAAGAGTTGATGGTTCGCTCTCCCCTAACCTGTGAAGCCTCGCGATCAGTTTGTCAGCATTGCTACGGCTGGAGTTTGGCACATGGGCATATGGTGGACTTAGGAGAAGCTGTTGGTATTATTGCGGCTCAGTCCATTGGTGAACCAGGAACTCAGCTAACCATGCGGACATTCCACACCGGGGGAGTATTTACCGGTGAAGTCGCCCGCCAAGTTACGGCGGCGTTTGATGGTGTTGTCCGCTTTTCGAGCCGTCTGCGAACCCGAGGTGTGCGTACCCGCCATGGGGAAGAGCGGGAACAGGTGGAAGTCGCAGGTGAACTGATTCTGGAACCCACCAATAAAGGGAAAGCCAAGACGGTTCCGGTTACGCCCGGTTCCATCCTCCTGGTTGGCGATGGGCAAGAGGTAAAAGCAGAACAGCTTTTAGCCGAAGTGGCGTTGGGCAAATCTCGCCTGTCTACGGAAAAAGCTGCCAAAGACGTCGCCTCGGATTTGGCTGGAGAAGTTCTGTTTGCCGACTTGATTCCCGAAGAAAAAACCGATCGCCAAGGGAATACGACCCGCATTGCCCAGCGGGGTGGCTTGTTGTGGGTGTTATCAGGAGAGGTGTATAACCTGCCCCCTGGTGCTGAACCCGTGGTCAGAAACGGGGATGCCGTGGAACCCGGTTCCGTGTTAGCAGAAACCAAGTTAGTTAGCCAAAACGGTGGTGTAGTGCGCCTGACCCCAGGTAAGCGGGAAATTGACATCATCACCGCGTCAGTACGCCTAGACCAAGCCGTGGTGCGGATGGAAAGTAGTGGGGGTCGTGAACAGTATGTGATTCACACCGCCAATAACCAGCGCTTCTTGCTCAAGGCAACCCCAGGCACAAAAGTGTTAAATAATCAAGTGGTGGCGGAGTTAATTGACGATCGCTATCGCACCCAAACTGGGGGAATTATTAAGTATGGCGGTGTAGAAGTCGCCAAGCGCGGTAAAGCCAAGCAAGGCTACGAAATCACCAAAGGCGGCACCCTGCTGTGGATTCCCGAAGAATGCCACGAGGTTAATAAAGATATCTCGTTGCTGCTGGTGGAAGACGGTCAATATGTGGAAGCCGGGACAGAAGTGGTGAAAGATATCTTCTGCCAATCGGGAGGGATTGTCGAAGTTGTGCAGAAGAATGACATTCTGCGGGAAATTGTGATTAAGCCCGGAGACTTGCATTTGGTGGATGAAGTCCCCGACGCCTTTGCCTCTGAAGGTCAGCTAGTACATCCAGGTACAGAACCCGTTCGAGGGTTAAGCGTGGCAGAACTGCGGTATGGGGAAGTCGCCGAGACGCCAGAGGGAATGGCATTACTGCTCAGACCTGTGGTAGAGTTTAACATTCCTGATCAACCCGATGTCCCCTCTCAAGCCTCCATCGACAGTGCCAACGGTGCTTCAGCCGAGGGCGGTGAGTCGGATGGCGAGAGTGCGATCGGGATTGAGCTACGGACGATTCAGCGGCTACCCTATAAAGACGGAGAGCGGATCAAGTCCGTTGAAGGACTAGAGTTGCTGCGAACTCAACTGGTTTTGGACATGACTCAGGAGTCCGACGGGGATCATTCCGCCTCTCAGCTTTCGGCGGATATTGAATTAGTCACAACCGAAGAGTCGGATGATCCAGAGGAGATGCGGTTGCAGTTGGTGATCCTGGAATCGTTGGTGATCCGCCGCGATACCTCGGCTGATCCTTTAGGGGGAAGTACCCAAACTCGGCTGTTGGTTAACGATGGGGATAAAATTGCGCCCAAAGACGTCGTCGCCCGCACCGAAATTCAGTGTAAAGAATCCGGTGAAGTCCGAGGGATTCGCGAAGGGGTGGAAGCCATTCGCCGGGTACTGGTGGTTCGGGATGGGGATCGGATTACCGTTCCCATTAGTGGCACACCTCAGGTGAAGGTGGGAGATTTAGTCGTGGAGACTGATTTCCTCGCCGCCAATGTGCAAGCTTCCGAATCCGGACAAGTTGTCCAAGTTAACGAAGACTCAGTAACGTTGCGACTCGCACGTCCTTATCGCGTGTCCGCCGGTGCGGTGCTGCAAATTGATAATGGAGACTTGGTGCAACGGGGTGACAACCTAGTGCTGCTGGTGTTTGAGCGGGCAAAGACGGGTGATATTATTCAAGGGCTACCCCGGATTGAAGAACTCCTAGAAGCCCGTAGACCCAAAGAAGCCTGTGTATTAGCCCGACGTCCCGGTGAGACGCAGGTGGTTTATGAGGAAGATGAAACCGTTGATATCAAAGTGATTGAACCGGAAGGGGTGATTACAGATTATCCGGTGAGTCCGGGACAAAACGCGATGGTTTCCGATGCTCAGTTTGTTAAGGTAGGTCAACCGTTAACTGATGGACCGGCAAATCCCCACGAGATTCTGGAGATTTTCTTTAATTTCACTGTGGAAGAAAAGGGAATCTATGAAGGTGCTTTAGCGGGACTGCAAGCCGCACAAGCATTTCTGGTTAATGAAGTCCAGTCGGTGTACCAATCCCAGGGAATTGATATCTCGGACAAGCATATCGAAGTGATTGTCCGTCAGATGACCTCGAAAGTTCGGGTCGATGATGGGGGTGATACCACAATGCTACCGGGAGAATTGGTGGAGTTGCGGCAAATTGAGACCGTGAATGAAGCCATGGCAATTACTGGGGGCGCACCGGCTCAATATACGCCAGTATTATTGGGGATTACCAAAGCCTCACTGAATACGGATAGCTTCATCTCCGCCGCTAGCTTCCAGGAAACTACTCGTGTCCTCACTGAAGCTGCTATTGAAGGGAAATCCGATTGGTTACGGGGTTTGAAGGAGAACGTGATTATTGGTCGCCTGATTCCCGCCGGAACCGGGTATAACGCTTATGAAGACCCCACCAGTGGTGTCGATGCTGATTCCGCCAATGGCGGCGCTGAGTATGATTTTGGCGATCTGAATGAGAGTAGTGAATTCGACCAAGATGATTCCTTAGAAGTGCTAGACGATCGCACGGCTCGCGCTTACAGTATGGAAGAAGAGGATATCAGCGATTTTGAGCCGCTGATGGATGAGGACGAGGACCCAGACGAGTTGGCTGAGGAATATCTGGAGGATGAGGAGGATGATGATGTTTAGTCTGTGTCCTCTGTAATGCAGATGAATCAAGCCTAACCGGGTGGTAGAGACGTTGCATGCAACGTCTCTACCTAGCCCTACAATTAGGGGTGTAAGCATTGAATTGGATTCGTGACTATCTTGGCAAACATTCCTCTGCGTCGCTGGTGTCTGAGTCTACTCACCTGTATCGTCGCGATCGCACTATCCGCCTGTAACCCTGCATTCCTTACCTCAGAAGCAGCCCAGGGATCTCAACTTGTCACCAGTATTCTCAGTGACCCCAAAACCTTTAACTACGCCCTCTCTCAGGAGTCGCCGAATATTTTTGGTTACACTTACGAAGGATTGGTAACTGAAAATGGTGTCACCGGAGAAATTGAACCCGCCCTTGGTGAATCCTGGGACATCTCCGATAACCAACAGCGGATTGTTTTTACCCTGCGAGAGGGATTAAAGTGGTCTGATGGAGAACCTTTAACCGTTGATGATGTCGTCTTTACCTACAATGATATCTACCTCAACGAAGACATTCCCACCGATATTCGCGACATTCTTAGAATTGGCGAAACACGCGGCTTTCCCAGGGTGCGGAAACTCGATCAAAGACGAGTTGAATTTACCACACCCGAACCCTTTGCGCCCTTTCTCCGCACCACAGGACTGGCAATTTTACCCGCCCACGCCCTCCAGGATACTGTAACTGAGAAAGACCAAGAAGGAAGACCCAAGTTTATGACCACTTGGGGTGTGGATACTGACCCGGATAAAATTGTGGTCAATGGACCCTATCAACTTGATCGCTACAATACCAATCAACGCTTAATCTTTCGCCGCAATCCCCATTACTGGCGTCAAGGATCTCAAGGTCAACCTCAACCTTATATTAATCGCCTCTTCTGGGAAATTGTTGAATCCACCGATACTGCCTTTTTGCAATTTCGTTCTGGTGGGTTAGATGCGATTAGCGTCTCACCGGATTTCTATTCCTTACTTAAACGAGAAGAGGAACGCAGTAACTTTAACATTTATGTTGGTGGTCCAACCCTAAGTTCCAGTTTTATTTCCTTCAACCTTAACAAAGGGAGTCGGGATGGCGAACCTTTGATTGAACCGATGAAATCTCGTTGGTTCAATACCTTGGAATTTAGACAGGCGGTGGCTTATGCGATTGACCGAAGAACGATGATTGATAACTCGTTTCGGGGATTGGGTGAACCGCAGTATTCCAATCTTCCGGTACAAAGTCCTTATTATTTGTCTCCCGAAGAGGGACTACCAATTTACGAGTATAATCTGGAAAAAGCCAAAGAATTATTGTTAAACGCGGGCTTCCAGTATAACGATGAAGGACAACTCCTCGACGATCAAGGGAATCGAGTGCGTTTCACCTTAATTACCAATGCGGGAAATAAACTACGCGAAGCCATGGGATCGCAAATTAAACGAGATTTGGCGAAAATTGGTATGCAAGTGGATTTTAACCCGATTGCTTTTAGTACTTTGGTGGAAAAACTCAGTAATAGCTTGGATTGGGAATGTCATCTCCTTGGTTTTTCCGGTGGCGGATTAGAACCCAATAATAGTGCAAATGTCTGGTCTACTGAAGGCGGATTGCACAGTTTCAATCAAAAACCAACTGTTGGTCAACCAGAGATTCAGGGTTGGGAAGTTGCACCTTGGGAGAAAGAGATTAATGATCTCTATGTTAAAGGGTCTCAAGAGTTAGATGAAGAAAAGCGTAAAGCTATTTATGGTGAAGCCCAACGCCTGATTAAAGAACAATTACCTTTTATTTATTTGGTGAATCCCCTATCGATGACGGCTGTGCGCGATCGCGTGGAGGGGATTGAGTATTCGGCTTTAGGGGGTGCGTTCTGGAATATTTACGAGTTGAGGATTTCTGAAGATTAAAAATCTGATAATTATGTTTTTTTAACGCAGAGGGGCGCAGAGGTTTACGCAGAGGGCGCAGAGAGGGTTAAGGGATGGGGAGGACAAGTTTAGAGAATGCGGAAAGGAGAGAAGAGGAGAGAAGAGGATATGATTGATCGAATTCGCCGTTGGTTTTTACTGTTTCTCCTTTCTATTACTCCCCAACTTGAAAGACCTGTTGAGCCGTTAAATTAAAATCGGGGAAAGTCGGCGATTGAATGAGTTCTTCTCCCCTAAACTGAGTCACCTGATATTCACCGTCAATAAGTTGGTAAACATTAAATGTTGGTCGTTTCGGGTTACCGATGTAGCGCCTACCCCCTAGTCCTAGATAATCAACAATCCAATACTCAAAGATACCCATCGCCTCATACTCCTCTAGCTTTAGGGCATAATCATCATGCCAGTTCGTGCTGACTACCTCAACAACCAGACGTACTGAGGAACCCATCGTAATCACAGACTCTTTTTCCCAGCGGGGTTCGTTCTTGACAGCCATCTTATCTAAAATAATCACATCTGGCTCATACCCCGACTCATCCAAAACGGATTTGAGTACACATTCTCTCGGAATAAAATAGGGAAGTTGGGCATTACGGCAGATAACACCAAGTTCGATATTGAGAAACCCAGCAATTTCTGAATGTTTACCCTTTGGTTTTGGCATTTCAGTAATTATCCCATTGTGAAGTTCATAGCGGTGTTCTCTTGGCTCTGGATACCAGGCAATAAATTCATCAAATGTTATCTGTTGAGGTAGGGCTTGAATCATAGCGTTAGCTTCTTTTTGTGACTTACGAATGATTACTTTTCCAGCTATCGGTCTAAGCCGGGGCATTTTGGTTAGGAACGGGAACAGGGAACAGGGAACAGGGAATAGGGAACAAATTTGTCCTGACTTGGGTTGGTAGCCCTTTTCCCAGGGAACAATTAAAATTATGCTGACTCAGGATTAAGCAACCAAGAGGGATGGACTAACAATTCCGCCGCCGATCGCTTCTCAACCATCTCACGGGTAATGGCGCAAAGGGTAATATCTTGGCGCGAGGGAATCTCATACATTACTTCTAACATCACCTCCTCTAAAATTCCCCGCAGCGCCCTAGCCCCGGTTTTGCGACGAAAGGCTTCTTGCGCGATCGCACGTAGGGCTTCTGGGTGAAACTCCAAGCGCACGTTATCCATTTTCAACAGTTTTTGGTACTGTTTTACTAAGGCATTGCGGGGTTGGGTTAAGATTGCTACTAAAGAGTCTTCATCTAGGGGTTCCACGGCGGTAATCACAGGTAACCGCCCAATTATTTCCGGAATCACCCCAAATTTGATTAAGTCGTCCGGTTCTAAGTGTTTTGACAATTCCGAGGAAGACAATTGGGGCGATCGCGTCTCACTCGGTTGAATGAAGCCCATCGAACTTTTCCCTAAGCGTTGCTGGATAATTTGCTCTAACCCGACAAAAGCCCCGCCACAGATAAACAGGATATTACTCGTATCCAGTGGAATGAACTCTTGATAAGGATGCTTGCGCCCTCCTTGTGGCGGTACATTGACCACAGTTCCTTCTAAAATCTTCAGCAAGGCTTGCTGAACGCCTTCACCGGAAACATCCCGCGTCATCGAGGACTTTTCACTCTTGCGAGTAATTTTATCAATTTCATCAATATAAACAATACCTTGTTCGGCAGATCCTATATCGAAGTCCGCCATCTGTAACAGTCGCAGCAGGATATTCTCAACATCATCTCCGACATAACCCGCTTCTGTTAGTGTTGTCGCATCCGCGATCGCAAAGGGAACCTGTAACAAATTGGCGAGAGTTTGAGCTAAAAGGGTTTTACCGCAACCCGTTGGACCGATTAATAGGATGTTAGACTTTTGCAGGGTGATGCTGTCATCTAGTCCACTAGCGTCATAATCATCCTGAGCCAGGTTAAGGCGTTTGTAATGATTATAAACCGCAACGGAGAGGACTTTTTTGGCTTGGTCTTGACCAATAACATACTTGTCTAGCGTTTGTTTAATTTCAACAGGCTTGAGTAAGTGATATTGGGTGCGACGGGGAGAATAGTCAGGTTGTTGGTAAGGAGATTCAGCCGTTAAGGGGGGATAATTCGGGCTTTCTGAGTGAGAAATCAGCAGTTCTTCCTCTAAAATTTGGTTGCACAGTTCCACACATTCATCACAGATGTAGACGCTAGGACCAGCAATCAATTTACTAACCTGTTCTGAGGATTTACCACAAAAAGAACATCTTAAATAGGAATCGTATTTGGACATATTGAAATTCGCGCTGTTGGGTTCAGTGACAGCAATCTGGCTTAACAGGAGAGTTCGGCTATCCAAACCGCTCTATTTCAATTGTAGTTTCGAGCGATCGCAAAAGGGGAGCTTCAGGTGAGAAGGTGAGGGGGAGCTGGGGGAGCTGGGGGAGCTGGGGGA
>NZ_JBKHHI010000073.1:0-21633 GCF_046539235.1 Coleofasciculus sp. | reverse complement strand
GGCTTCCCCATGGAACCAAAAGCGAAGCATCCTTAGTCCTCCCCCCTCTTGTAGGCTGACAGGTGTAGGTTTTTTACTTTAGGGTGGGGACAAGACAAGGAGGACAAGGATGGAAAGAAGACAAGGGGGGAAAACCGTACAGCATTTTGTTCGGTCAAACTAACTTCTAAAAGCCGAAACGCCCTATTTTTCGTTCTCACTCTTCCTTGTCTACTGGTCTACCTGTCTACCTTGTCTTACCTCAACCCCAATCTTAAAAAACCTACCCTTGTGAGCTCCCACCCATCGGGCAATTCAAACGGCATCTCATCCGCATTAACAGGCGGTAACTCCTTCTGCTTCTTAATCTTCCCTTCCTTAATCAACCGCTTCTTCTCTTCCCTAATCCTCTCCAACAAAACCGAAGCGGGTTCATCATTAGCATCCTGCGGCACAAGCTTACCCATGACAGCGAGTTGGAGGATGGCTTGACGCAGTTGGCTGACGTTTTCGGGTGTGCTGTAAAGTAAGTCGAAGTTGTCGCAGATGCGTTGCCAGTGCTGGTTGAATGCTTCTGGAGTGCTAGGCGTGATCAGTTGGGATGTCGCTACCTCTCCCAGTTGTAAGATGTGCTTGTTCCGCTTTTGCTGACGTGCCTCTAATTCGTCGCAGAAGGACATCAGGCGATCGACTTTAGTAAATAAGCTTGAATTGGTTTTAAAATAATCCCTAATATTTTATCAACTTGATTAATATAATATTCCACTAAATCAATACAGACATTAGTTTCATCCAGCGTCAAAAACCGCCAAGCCGTACCACTGGTTACAACCCCATAAATGACAGGAATATCAATTCCTTGACGTTGATTAAAAAACTGAGCTGCTACCATTTCTGCTACACATTGCCCCAACCCGCCAATAATATTTTCATTTTTAGCCTCAACAATAGTAATCACAGGAGCGCTGATAAAAAACTGCTCTCTAGAAGCACTGATCAGAAAATCACAATATCCGATAAGTCCTTTCTCAATATCTACATTAAAATCAGTACCAGAAAACAAGCTAATCTGATAATTCAATAGCCGCCTAACTTCACTTAAAATGGGTGCAATCAGAAACTCAGAACGCGCCTTTTCCGTACCAATTGCCGTTGCTAAAGGAATATAATCTTGTAAAGTAACGCTTAAAATATCCGATGGCTTAACCCCTTCAACATCTGCAAATAAATTTTGAGTCTCATCCACCGTTAAACCAAAATCTTCCTTAACTTTAGATAACGTGAAATTGCTATATGCCATTGGTGAACCTCCTTCTTATATATTATTCAGATACCCGATTTCTTAAACAAGTCAAGTATCTCACCTTCATTCAAAGCGTTCATCAATTCCGCTTTCAACAAATTTCGCGTCTCACTTACGCATCCTCAAAGGCATTTTTGAGAATTCGCCCTTTCGGATCAATCATCTCATCCAGATTGATCGTTTTCAGCGTCTTAAATAACTTATCATTGACAAACTCCAGCAACTCATCCCCCGTTATCCCCTCTGGATTTGCCGCCCAATTGCGCCACCGCAATTTCTCCGGCAACGGTGAGGTATAGTTATCATCAAAAACCTCATACTCCATCTCGCAGTCATCGAAGACTTTGAGGAAAATCATCCAAGTTAACTGACTAATGCGTTGGGCATCCCCATCCACGCCCTCATCAATTCGCATGATGTCTTGGATGGTTTTAACAGTGGTACTGATGGACATAAGCAACTTTTTCTAGTAAGGTGGGCATTGCCCCCCAGAAACACAGATTAGAGGGTTGGTCAAGCGGTTCGGCATTTCAAGGTCAAGAATTGCAAAATCCTTGCCCTGTGACTATCTTGATCACTGACTATTCCTAATTTAAAGGGATGACAGCTTCCCCACCACAAACACAAATTAGATGGTAGGCATTGCCCACCCTACGATAGCCGATAAAGCTCGGTCTTCAATTGTCTCACAGCTTCTAGATATTTCTGCTTCCCGCCAAATAACTTGAGAATCTCCAACGGTGTCCCCAGTTCCCCAAAGGGCGGCACTTTCAACACCTCCAACCCCTCAATCTGTTCAATCCCCTCATCGGCATACTTATCCAGCAACGCCGCTAAAACCGCCCGTACCTGTTCCCCATACCGGGTAAAGTAATCCCGCTTGCGAACATTATTCGCCCGTTCCTGGCGACTCAACGGTGGTTGATCAAAAGCGACGTGACAAATCAAGTCAAAGGGGTCAAACTCCTTACCCACTTCCGCCTCTAACGCCTCAAACTCTATCCCCTGTTCATGCAAGGCATTGATAATTGCCTGTTTCTGTTCTGCTTCACTCCAACGCCGCAAAAAGGCATCCAAAGACGTATACTCCTGCTTAACCGTCTTGCGAGTAAAGTCTTTAATCGACTCTGTAACCAGCTTCCCATCCTTGCCATAATACTGCACCCGTTCCAGTGCGATCGCAACATCCTCATCGGCGACAACAAACTTAGTACGCTTCCCAGTTGGCACCCTTGGCGGGTCAATTATGACATCTCCTTGATCATCAGGCGGTACAATAGAATCCCCTGGTTTCGGTTCGTACACCTGCACCGGATAACCATCAAAGTCAGGGTCAGCGAACAACTCCGTCGCCTTCTTAAAGTCCATAATCGTAAAATACTGCTTGCCGTATGCCTCGTTAATCCGAGTTCCCCTGCCAATAATCTGCTTAAACTCCGTCATCGACTGAATGCGCCGATCTAACACTACAAGCTTACAGGTTTGAGCATCAACTCCCGTCGTCAGTAACTTTGAAGTTGTCACAATCACCGGATAGGCACTCTCTGGCATAATAAAATTATCCAGTTCTTCCTTTCCTTCATCCCCCGTTATCCGCATCACATACTTACGATTTTTGGCGACTAATTCCCCATTGGCATTCACCAACGCCCGTCGCATTCGTTCGGCATGATCAATATCTTCACAAAATACAATCGTCTTAGCATAAGTGTCCCCTGATTCTTGCAGAAATTCCGTAATTCTCTGGGCAACCAGAATATCCCGTTTTGTAAAGACTACCGTGCGGTTAATATCCTTTTGGTTGTAAATCCGGTCTTCTATGAGTTGACCGTACTTATCCAATTGTCCGGGTTTCGGTTGCCATCCCTCTAAATCCTTATCTGTATCAATCCGAATCACCTTATACGGTGCCAGAAACCCATCCTCAATCCCTTGCTTCAGGGAATAGGTGTAAATCGGTACGCCAAAGTAATCAATATTAGAAACCTCCTTGGTTTCCTTCGGTGTCGCCGTTAACCCAATCTGCGTCGCACTGCTAAAATACTCCAAAATCTCCCGCCATGCCGAATCCTCCGCCGCACTCCCCCGATGACACTCATCCACCACAATTAAATCGAAAAAGTCAGCAGAAAATTGCTTATAGATATTCTTGGCTTCTTCATTCCCAGACACCGCCTGATACAGTGCCAGATAGATTTCATAGGACTTATCCACCTGACGCTTCTTAATTTTAGTCATTGCCCCACCAAAGGGCTTAAAATCATTGGTCTTAGTTTGGTCAATAAGAATATTCCGATCCGCCAAAAACAAAATCCGCCGTTTAGTGCGAGACTTCCACAACCGCCAGATAATCTGAAACGCCGTAAACGTCTTCCCCGTTCCCGTCGCCATCACCAACAGAATCCGGTTTTCCCCTTTAGCAATGGCTTCAATCGCCTTATTAATCGCAATCAGTTGATAATAACGGGGTTGCTTCCCACCGCCATCGGAGTAATAATTCTGAGTAACAATGGGATTTTCTATCTCGCCAATCCCTCTCCATAGACAATACCGTTGCCAGAGTTCCCTCGGTGAGGGGAATTCATCTAAAGCGAGTTCTCGTTCTCGTTGTCCCTGAGTCAGCGTGCGATCGTGTTCAATAAAAGCATCCCCATTAGAACTATAAACAAACGGCACATCCAGGACTTCTGCATAGCCTAACGCCTGCTGCATCCCATCCCCAACACCATGATTATTATCCTTCGCTTCAATAATGGCGATGGGAATATTCGGCTTGTAGTAGAGAATATAATCAGCCCGTTTCGTCTCTCCTCGACTCGTCAACTTACCCCTGACTAACACCCTTCCCTTGGTAAAGGTAACTTCTTCCCGAATTTGGGTAATCAGGTTCCATCCTGCTTTCTCAACCAACGCAGGCGTGATATATTTCGTACAAATATCTCGTTCGCTCAACGCTTTCTTATCGGTTGGTGTCATTGCTGTCTCTAGAGTAATGGGGGCATTAACTAGAACATTCTGTTCTAATGGCAATGGCACTGGAATAAACTATACCGTAGGGTGGGCATTGCCCACCGGCTATACCGTAGCATTACCCACCAGCCAAAATTTCAGTACCATTCGTCCTAATCTGTTATAACCACCGAGCGATGAATTCAACTCGATCCAAATCACAGGGGAATTAGGTGGGCAATGCCCACTGATAAACTCATTTGGTGGGCAATGCCCACCCTACCTAACTGGGTACTTCGGCTTCCGGTGGAAAGCCATGCTGGATTCTGCCAATATCAGCATCATATTTCTTGGAGGTTTTAAACAGTTCAAAGCGTCCATCCGCCGCATAAACGGCACACTTATCACGCAGCGCCTGACTATGTTCGGGGTTCATCGGCTGAAAACCCCGGGCAATGGCTAGGTTTTGACGCAATACGTCCAGTGATGGAATACCGCTAACGGTGGTGGCGACAGGTAAACTCATCGCATAACCCAACGCTTCCTCAACGGTGAGAATCCCGTTTTTTATCGCTTGACCATTACCGCTTAAGCTTTTCATCCCAATGGGCGCAATACCGCGCCGATTTAGTTCCGGTAATACCTGCTGTTCAAAACTGCTAAACGTGGCGTCGAAACAGTTAAGCGGTAACTGGCAAGTGTCGAAGGGGAAATCGTAAGCCAGCATCTTCAGGTGAATCGCTGGATTTTTGTGACCCGTGAAGCCCACAAAACGCACTTTACCCTCACGTTTTGCCCGTTCTAATGCTTCAATTGCCCCATTTTGGCGGAAAATTAACTCTGGGTCGTTATCGTAAACAACTTCATGGATTTGCCACAAGTCTAGATAATCAGTTTTCAGTCGCCGCAGTGATTCTTCTAATTGTTGCATCGCCACACTCGCATCGCGTCCATGGGTGCAGACTTTGGTCATCAGAAAAACTTGATCACGCCGCCCAGCCAATGCTTTGCCCATCAATTCTTCGCTGCGGTGGTTATTATATTCCCAGGCATTATCCATAAACGTGATTCCCGCGTCAACGGCTTCTTGGACAATGCGCGTTGCTTCCTCCTGACTCGACGCATTACCCAAATGAGCGCCACCTAAGCCAATGGCTGAGACGTCTACGCCAGTGCGCCCCAGGGGACGACGGGGGATTTCTTCAGGGTTGAGGGTTGTCATACTATTTATATCTCCTGCAAGGGGCGTTTTTTGCCGCGGTGCGGCTGCAACTGGTTGGTTGATGGGTTGCAAAATTAAGTCAGATAGGGCGATTCCTGCACCGAGGACACCGCATCGTTTGAGAAACTGCCTGCGTTTGGGGTTGAGTGGGGAGTTATCACTGGCGGCTTTGTCGTTATCGGTCATCAACTTTTATCCGTTTACCATACTCTAAGTATGTTCAAAGACTCAGTTTTGCTCAACGACTGGCAGGTTATTGCGGTGGCTGATACTGTTGCTGCGGGTACGGTGCAGTCTATACGGTTGCTGGAACATGATTTAGTGATGTGGCATGATGGTGAAGATTTCGCGGTTGGGCAAGATCAGTGTCCGCACCGAGGGGCTGCTTTATCACGAGGAGTTGTTCGCTCAGGCAATTTGATCTGTCCTTATCACGGCTTGGCGTATAAAAGAAAGGGAAACTGCATTCGCATTCCTGCTCATCCTCACCTGACACCACCAGCAAGCGCTAGTTTGAGTACCTATCCCATTGTCAAACGCTATGGGTTAATGTGGACATCTCTAGGTCAACCCAAGCAGACAGTTCCTTGTTTTCCGGAGTGGGATGACCCCAGTTATCGTAAAATTCTCTGCGGTGCGTATTATTATCGCGCTAGCGGTTTTCGGGCTTTGGAAAATTTTCTGGATTTGGCTCATTTTCCCTTTGTCCATGAGGGATTGCTGGGAGACGTGTATCAGAGTGCGATCGCGGATTATCACGTCCAATCTACTCCAGATGAAATTATGATTAACAATATCAAAATCTGGCAACCTGACCCTGATGGTACGGGTGAAGGTGGTTATGTAACCTATACTTATCGAATTTTGCGTCCACTAACGGCTCATTTTGTCAAAGCATCGACTCAAGGGAACTTGGCTATTTTTTTTACCGTCACGCCAGTCACTGAAACCGAATGTCTGGGCTGGATGGGGTTAGCGATGAATTATGGGTTTGATGTTCCTGAAGCTGAATTAAAAGCGTTTCAAGATCAAGTTGTGGCTCAAGATATTCCCATTGTGGAGTCGCAACGTCCTCAATTATTGCCTTTAGATTTACAACGGGAGTGTCATTTCCCCAGTGATAAAGCCTCCCTAGCTTACCGTCGCTGGCTGAAACAAAAGGGGGTGAAATTTGGCACGATATGAAGTAATACGTCCGTAGGGGCGGGTTTAGGGACTAAATTCCGATATTCACCACTAACGGAACAACAAAACCCGCCCTCCCCACCAATAACGGAATTGAACAACAAAACCCGCCCTCTCCACCAATAAATGAACAACAAAACCCGCCCTCCCCACCAATAACGGAACAACAAAACCCACCCTGATTCATAATCAATAAGTCCTACAGCCGTTTACCCCTGAATGAAGAACAAAAATTCATCTCTAATACCCCATCCCTCATCCTTATTTTTCAGCGTTGTTATTCCCACGTACAATCGTCTACCCATTCTACAAAAGTGCCTAAAAGCTTTAGAACACCAACATCTCAGGGACAATACTGTTGTCGCTGGCTATGAAGTCGTCGTGGTGGATGATGGCTCAACAGATGGTACCCTAGAGTGGCTGGACTCTCATCGTCATGAACTATCCAAAGTGCGATCGCTCTCTCAAGATCACCTGGGTCCAGCCGCCGCCCGAAATCTAGGCGTTGAGCAAGCTAAAGGCGATACAATTATCTTTATTGATAGCGATTTAGTCGTCACCGAGAATTTCCTGCAAGCCCATGCTGATGCATTAATACAGGGACAACAGCAGTTAGGGAGCGATCGCGTCTTTACTTATGGCTGGGTAATTAATACCAACAATTTCGATAATCCCAGTTCGGAACCCTACAAGATAACGGATTTCTCCGCCGCCTATTTTGCCACCGGGAATGTTGCGATCGCGCGGAAGTGGTTAGAGGAAGCCGGACTGTTTGACACTCGTTTTCAACTCTATGGTTGGGAAGATTTAGAACTAGGTGTTCGCCTTAAACAGTTAGGCTTAAAACTGATTAAATGTCCGGCGGCTGTTGGCTATCATTGGCATCCTCCGTTTAATTTAGACCAAATTCCCCAGATGATTGACCGGGAAATTCAACGGGGACGCATGGGGGTCTTATTTTATCAAAAACATCCCACTTGGGACGTGCGAATGATGATTCAGATGACATGGCTGCACCGAATACTCTGGGGATTTCTTTCTCTAGGTGGGCGATTAAATGAACGAACCATGGCATCTTTTTTGCAATATTTGATTAATCGCGGGAAGCCGCAGTTAGCCTTGGAAATTGCCCGAATTTTCCTGAATTGGTACAACGTCCAAGGGGTTTATGCGGCTTATGCGGATATGGAAAAAAAGCGGTAAAACAAAAGAAAGAGTGTATTTAAGATATGAGTCAATCGACATCGACTGAAAGCAATGACAAGGAAGTTCAGGGAATCACCAGGATTTCTGTACAAGGGTTTAAATCGCTCTATGACGAGTGTAGCATTGAAATTCGTCCCTTAACCATTCTGGCGGGTGCGAATAGTTCCGGTAAATCCAGCATTATGCAGCCATTATTATTGATGAAGCAAACTCTGGAAGCTACCTATGACCCTGGTGCGTTATTACTGAATGGTGCTAATGTACGATTTACTTCTAATGATCAAATATTCTCTCATTTCAAATCAAAAGAAAATAGTTGTATGTTTTTGATTGATCTAGAAATAAATCAATCAAAACAATTAGTACAAAAATTTCATCGAGCTGATCGAGGCAAAATAAAAAATTATGAAACTAAGCATAAAGCAAACGACAAGGTATATTGCTTTTGGATTGACATGAATTTTCAAGGAATATTATCTTTATTGATGAATTATTATCAATACGATCAGTCCTTCTTGAATGATCTAAAAAAAGGCACAGGAGATATAGTTAATAATTTAAGCTATAGCATTAACCCTGAACGTTGTTTTCTTGATTTAACCTGTAAATCTAAAATTCGCGATAAAGAAATATGCTTACTGGAAGGTACATTCCTAGATATTATTTTATATGATAGCCATAATCATACAAGTTTATTTAAAAACCATATACGCCAATTCATTCATCTGCCAGGGCTAAGAGGTAATCCCGAACGGACTTATCCTACCACAGCTATTGGCAGCGAATTCCCCGGTACTTTTGAGAATTACGTTGCCAGTATAATTGATGAATGGCAGAAAACACAAGATGAACGACTTGTGAGTTTGGGTAAAGCTCTTGAGATGTTGGGACTGACTTGGACAGTTGAAGCTAGACAAATTAATGATGTTCAGCTTGAATTGTGTGTAGGTCGTTTACCAGGAAGAGACAGTGAAAATGATATGGTTAGCATTGCTGATGTTGGTATTGGTGTCTCTCAAGTTTTGCCAGTATTAGTAGCGCTTCTGGTAGCAGAACCAGGACAGTTAGTGTACATCGAACAACCAGAACTTCACCTTCATCCTCGCGCCCAAGTTGCTTTAGCAAATATACTAGCAAATGCAGCAAAGCGGGGTGTGCGTGTTGTTATAGAAACTCATAGTGAATTGCTACTTTTAGCCATTCAATCATTAGTCGCAGAACGTCAACTCTCGCCAGATTTGGTAAAATTGCACTGGTTTACACGGGGAGATGATGGGATGACAAAAATTAGTAGTGCTGATCTCGATGAAGCGGGTGCTTTTGGAGATTTTCCTGAAGATTTTAGCGATGTATCTCTAAAGCTAGAAAGTCGCTATTTAAATGCGGCTGAATCTCGTTTATCGGAAGGTTTCAGTGGTAGCTAAAGGGGTTTCCAAGCGACTGGTAATTGATGCGTCAGTTGCCCGTTCATCGGGTGGAGAGGATGCGACTTATCCAACATCGGTACACTGTCGGGATTTCTTACAAGCTGTTTTGGATATCTGTCACAAAGTTGTAATGACACCAGATATTAAAGAAGAGTGGGATAAGCATCAATCAAGATTTGCGCTGAGATGGCGTCGTCGGATGGTCGCTAAAGGAAAGTTTATCTTTTTTAAAGAGGTTTCAGGCGATAAGGAGTTATGGGATAAAATTGACCAGATGGCGGGTACGGACAGACAGCGTGCAGATATGTTTAAAGATTTACGATTACTGGAAGCCGCGATCGCGACGGATAAAACTGTGATATCGTTGGATGATAAGACAGCCAGAACATTTTTTAGCAAGGCGGCTGTTGATATTAACGAACTCAAAGACATTGTGTGGGTAAATCCCGATAAAGTGGAAGAAGAGACACCGATTGAGTGGCTGGAAAGTGGTGCAAAACCTGAGTCTAAGCGATTACTGGCAACCTGGTGCGATCGCGTACCATAGATCTAAGATTACACCAATTAGCTAAATAGATTCACCATATAGCCGGGAAATAAATTTCCGGCTAATAGCTAAAGTAAGCTAAAGCTTACTTATAGCAAATCCCAGTTAATTACCCTTTTATAATCCTTTTTATAGATGACAGTCCAAGTTCTAGCTTAGTTTACAGCTCTTTGCGCTGTAATAAAGTACAGTAGATCAAAGTCCCCCTTCAGATCCCCCTCTTCCCTTTTAGATCCCCCTTCCGTCCCCCTGTTCTCTTAAAACAAAAAGTAACGCTGTGCCATGGGTAAACTCTTCGCTGGTTCGCAAATTAACAATTCTCCATCTGCCCTAACTTGATAGGTTTCTGGGTCAACCTCCATCTCAGGTAATGCATCATTTAATTTCATATCTCGCTTACTCACTTGCCGGGTATTGGACACCGCAACTGCAGATTTTTGTAACTTCAATTGTTTAGCAATGTCTCGGTCTAATGCCGCCTGAGATACAAAGGTTAACGACGTAGCCGCGATCGCACCGCCAAAACTGCCAAACATCTGACGGCTGTGAATCGGTTGGGGTGTGGGTATACTGGCATTGGCATCCCCCATTTGTGACCAGGCTATCATACCGCCTTTAATCACAATCTCCGGTTTCACCCCAAAAAAGGCGGGTTTCCATAAACACAAGTCTGCCAATTTTCCTACCTCAACTGAACCCACATAGTCAGCAATACCATGGGTAATCGCCGGGTTGATCGTGTACTTTGCTACATACCGCTTTGCCCGGAAGTTATCATGATCCACTGTTTCCCCAGAGGATGAATATAAAACGCCCCGTTGCACTTTCATCTTGTGCGCTGTTTGCCAGGTGCGAATAATCACTTCCCCGACTCGCCCCATCGCCTGGGAATCGGAAGCAATCATACTAAATGCGCCTAAATCGTGCAAAATATCTTCAGCCGCGATCGTTTCCCGGCGAATCCTTGACTCGGCAAAGGCGACATCTTCTGGAATCCCCCGATCCAAGTGATGACATACCATCAACATATCCAGATGTTCTTCCAGGGTATTCATCGTGTAGGGGCGAGTGGGATTCGTGGATGAGGGCAAAACATTAGCTTGACCACAAACCTTGATAATATCGGGGGCATGACCCCCACCTGCACCTTCGGTATGGTAGGTATGGATGGCGCGGTTTTTGAATGCCGCGATCGTGTTTTCGACAAATCCAGCTTCGTTGAGGGTGTCGGTATGGATGGCGACTTGGATATCATAGTCATCGGCGACGCTGAGACAGGTGTCTATTGTGGCTGGTGTTGTTCCCCAATCTTCGTGTAACTTTAACCCCATTGCCCCCGCTAACACTTGTTCTACAAGTCCTTGGGGTTGACTACTATTGCCTTTGCCTAAAAATCCCAAGTTTACCGGAAACGCATCAGCGGCTTGCAGCATCCGATAAATATTCCAGGGACCCGGCGTGCAAGTCGTGGCGTTGGTCCCTGTGGCGGGTCCCGTACCGCCGCCTAACATGGTGGTAATCCCGGATGCGATCGCGACTTCAATTTGTTGGGGACAGATAAAGTGAATATGGGCATCAATCCCCCCAGGGGTGAGAATCATCCCTTCACCAGCTACAGCTTCAGTCCCCGGACCAATAATAATATCGACGTTATCTTGAATATAGGGATTTCCGGCTTTGCCAATCTGGAAAATTTTACCGTCTTTAATCCCAATATCAGCTTTGACAATTCCCCACCAATCCAAAATCAGGGCATTGGTAATCACCAGATCCACCGCCCCATCCGCATTAGATATGGGAGATTGTCCCATTCCATCCCGAATGACTTTACCGCCACCAAATTTGACTTCATCCCCATAAGTGGTAAAATCGCGTTCCACTTCAATGAACAATTCAGTATCAGCAAGACGGATGCGATCGCCTACAGTCGGACCATACGTTTCAGCGTAAGCGCGGCGATCCATTCGGTAACTCATCGCGGTTTCTCTGGCAGATGCTATGGGGCGGGTTAATTATACGGCAAAAGGCGCGATCGCACGTCCCCACAAGCACAAAAAAAGAGGAGGAAACCGATCTCCCTCCCCATTCTTTATCGATTGTGGCAACGTGAGTTTCAAACAATGTTAAGTTTTGTTTGATAACCTGTACCGATGTGCCAATTTCATGCTATCTCTTAAGCTGATAGCCGATGCTGATCAACTTCAACCTGCAACTGGCGACAGGGAATTTTCTCAATCTTGATCGCTTGACCCAGATAAGTTGATAAAACTTCGAGTTGAGCATCCAATGCCGCTTCAAACAACAGGCGATCGCCAGGAAACACAACACGCTCAAAACTGTAAGCTTTAGGGGTACCAATCCGAATCACTTGCAGTGAGCTAGTTGTGTTGGCATAGCTACAAAGACGTTGAGCAGAAGCACTCGTCGGTTGTGCAGGAATGGCTGATATCATCATGGGTCTTAGGTGTTCTTGAGTAACTTATTCTTGAGTAACAAAGCGAAGCTGATTGACTCCCTCTCTTTTAATTTTTACAAATGAGAGTTTAAGTTTACTAAAAATAATTGTTAAATTTATACTAAATTTTATATTTGTTGACAAAATTAAATATAAGAGGTATTGACATTTAACATTGAACCTCCCTGGTTAAGGATTTAGCAACAGGGAAGCGGGAATGAAAAACAGACAACAGACTATGGAAACGCCTCTTAGGTTTAACTATTGTTTTGTAACAGACTTATACAGTTTTTTCTCAAAAATCAGATGGCGTTGATCGGCTATCAACTTAAGACTAGAAAGATTCAGGCTGAAGTAACTTAGACTTGTTACAACACTCCTCGCAGCTTACGAGAATGATCAACTAAACTCTCAGCAAACTGATCTAAACGCTTCGAGAGTTTCTCATCTAAAAGCTTGCCATCTTCACCAAACGCTTGCCACGCTCGACCAAAAGCGATTTGCTCAGGAATCACCCAACCATGAACCCAACGGATAATCAGCCGGAGTTCATTGAGAGCATTACTGTTGGCTTGACCTCCTAACACACTCAGCAGCCCTGTCACTTTACCCGATAAATGGTCAAATGTCATCAAATCCAGGGCATTTTTAAGTACCCCACTCACGCCCCCATGATATTCCGGTGTGACCAAAATTAAGCCATCGGCTTCCTGTACCGTTTCCCGTAACCGGACGACATCAGGATAACCGGGATAGTCATCGCTACCGATACAAAACGGTAACTGCATCTGTCGCAGGTCAAGGATTTCTGTGGATGCGCCCAAGGCTTGCACGCGCTGAATGGCTAAGGTTAAGGCTTGATAGCTATAGGATTTAGCTCGCAGGCTACCATTAATGCCAACAATTTTTACCATGTCTTGCCGATTAATACTTTCTAATACAAAATACCTTAGTTCACTTGTTCCCGAAACCCCACACCCCACACCCCACACCTTGTTTACTATTGAAGTAGCTTACCCGCCCCTTCAGTTTTGAGACTTTTGAGCAAAACACCATTGAATCCTGCCCAAGCTACGGCTAGATTTGAGTAACGCTAAACTAGAAGTTGGTAAGCAGTTGAAAGTGCCACGTCACGCCTTGGCAGCATAACGCTGCGAGTTAATAGACAGGACCAACAAGGGAAATTTGGATGAACAACAGTTCCTGGATCAGATCATGGATGGGAGATGAACCGCGTAGAGGTTCAACGGGTAAGCCAAAACAGCCACAGATTAAACCTCATTATTGGTGGCGTATGGTAACCAGCTTAGTGATCGTTCAAGGTGTGATGTTGGGTGTCCCTGCCCAAGCGCAACAACAGACAGAGCCAAAACCATCGCTAAGCTATGGGCAGCTTTTGCGGAAAATTGATCAGTGCACTCCGCCACCCCCATCCCCAGCTGAAGATACCCCACCGAGTCAGACATCGAAAACGGATTGTACTATCAAAAAAGTTGAACTTGATCCCGCCGGTGATGTTGCCAGAGTCTACTTAGCTGGACAGGAAGACGTCGAACCGCCCCAAGAAGTCATGCTACTGGAGCAAAATGGCGAACTGATTGGGAAACTGCGGAACACCAATATTCCCTTGGATGTGAGACCAACCACGAATAATTCCGCCGCTTTAGGGCTGGTGATGCAATTATTTTTGCTCTTACTCTTGCTCGCTGGACTGATGATGATTCTGCGCCGCTCGGCGAGTAGTTCGGGTCAAGCGTTAAACTTTGGCAAATCCCGCGCTCGCTTTCAGATGGAAGCGAAAACAGGGATACAATTTGGTGATGTGGCAGGGATTGAAGAAGCCAAAGAAGAATTACAAGAAGTCGTCACGTTTCTCAAACAACCGGAACGATTTACCGCCATTGGTGCGCGTATTCCCAAAGGGGTTCTGTTAGTTGGTCCTCCGGGTACAGGAAAAACCCTGCTGGCAAAAGCGATCGCGGGAGAAGCGGGGGTTCCCTTCTTTAGTATCTCTGGCAGTGAGTTTGTGGAGATGTTCGTCGGGGTGGGCGCCTCGCGGGTGCGGGATTTATTCAAAAAAGCTAAAGAAAATGCTCCCTGCTTAATCTTCATCGACGAAATCGACGCCGTTGGTAGACAACGGGGTGCGGGTATCGGTGGAGGTAACGATGAGCGAGAGCAAACCCTCAACCAGTTACTCACAGAAATGGATGGGTTTGAGGGAAATACAGGGATTATCATCATTGCAGCGACCAACCGTCCCGATGTTTTAGATTCCGCCCTGCTCAGACCTGGACGATTTGATCGCCATGTTATGGTAGATCTGCCTACCTATAATGGACGGCTGGGGATCTTGGATGTCCATAGTCGGAATAAGAAATTAGCACCAGAGATATCCTTAGAAGCGATCGCACGACGCACTCCGGGATTTTCTGGCGCTGATTTGGCTAACCTGCTCAACGAGGCGGCTATCCTCACCGCCCGACGGCGTAAAGAGGCAATCACGCCCCTAGAAATTGATGATGCCATCGATCGCGTCAGTATTGGTCTGCAAATGACACCGCTTCTGGATAGTAAGAAAAAGCGATTAATTGCTTACCATGAGGTCGGACATGCCCTGCTGATGACCATCCTGAAAAATTCTGATCCCTTAAACAAGGTGACAATTTTGCCCCGTTCCGGTGGCGTGGGTGGATTTGCCCAACCCTTACCCAATGAAGAATTCATGAATATCAGTCGCTCTACTGATCTGGGGGATTTGTACTTGCCTCGGACGTGGCTAATTGATCAGATTACCATTGCCTTAGGGGGTCGGGCTTCGGAAGAAGAAGTATTTGGTCATGGTGAAGTGACTATTGGTGCCGCCAGTGATATTAAGAAAGTCGCAGAACTGGCGCGTGAGATGGTGACTCGCTATGGGATGTCTGATTTAGGTCCGGTTGCTCTGGAACGCCCGGATAGCGAAGTGTTTCTCGGCGGCGGTTGGACACAGCGATCGGACTATTCCGAAGAAGTTGCCGCTAAAATCGATCATCGAGTTCAAGCGATCGCAATGCAATGCTATGAACAAGCGCGTCAGCTAATTCGCGACAATCGACCGTTGATTGATCGCTTAGTGGACATTTTGTTGGAACAGGAAACCATTGAAGGGGAGCAATTCCGACAAATTGTTGCCGAACATACCCAACTGCCAGAAAAACAAATGGCGGTGATACATTAGAAAGGCAGAAGGCAGAAGGCAGAAGGCTGTAAGGTTTATGTCATCTGCTTTTTCGTCTATTGTTAACGGGTGAATTATGTTCGCTGTGTTGCCCATTGAACGGGTTAAATCGACTCGTTGACGCTATTTCTCAGATAATACCTGAATGAAAACCACTATTAAGTAGGAGGAGAGTTTGCCGATGAGTTTAGTTATTTCTGATGAAATTATTCGGGCAAGTGGATTATCTGAACCTGAATTCCTCTTAGAAATTGTTCTGCTGCTATTTAAGCAGAAAAAAATCAGTCTGGCTAAGGCAAGTCATTTGCTGGGGATGCCCCGGATTCGGTTTCAGCACGAATTAGCGTCTCGTCAGATTCCGATTCACTATGATGTGGAGGATTTTGAGACGGATTTAAGCAATTTACGGGCAGCAGGACGGTTGTGATTGTTATTAGTGATACGTCTCCTAAATAATGCTCCTTAATTCGATTCCTTAATTCGATGCCGTTTGGCGTCGGTACATTTCCCGGAGAACTAAGGCGGGGTCAATGTATTTGTCGGCGTACTTTAACCCCCAATGCAAATGAGGACCCGTGGTGCGTCCGGTCATACCCACACGACCAATTCGGGTGCCGGTGGGTATCTGTTGACCTTTCCAGATTTGAATCCCGCCACTGCGATCGCTCAAATACATACCTTGGTTATCTGTTTCCACATGACCTTTGAGGTGACAGTAAATATGCTTCCACTCACCGGATTGGATGGTGATAGAAGTGCCACAGGCGGTATTATCGGACAGGGATACCACCTGACCTGCCCACCAGTTGCGAATGTAACTGCCTTCGGGTGCGGCGATGTCTAAGCCGCGATGAAATTCTGTACCTGATCCACGGGGAGAACGACGGTAGCCGTAGGGAGAGGTATAAGCCTGAAAATTCTCAACCGGAAATGAACCCCTCTGCCAAGAGGAGTTGGTCGCGATCTGAGCAGGTGTAACCTCTGAGGCGGTAACTCGGTGTTGGGTGATGACTCCCCAGAGGATTAAACTGATTAAACTTAGTCCAGCGAACAGGAGAAAGCGTTTTACGGTTGTCTTGTGTTTTTTGTGTCCTCGGCGTGGAAATACTCCTGACATTTCCTCACTCCTCGATGGGATGAACTTTCCAAGTGGTTAGCTTCGCTACCTTAACATTTCCCAGCCTGAGATAGGTAGATCAGCATCAACTTTTTTCTTAGAACATGCGACAATTTACTGAGGCGGATACCGGGCTGGCAAGGCTATTATGGATTGGGGATGGCATAGTAACGCTTCCTGTTTCAGCGAGACGCCTGAAAATTTTGATGGTGATTTCTACCTTCTTTCAATGTCTTCCACCCTTTATCCTTTAGACTTCAGATGACAGCGACAGTCAAAATTCAGCCTTCTGGCTTCTGCGTTCGGTATCCCAAAACCTCCTGGCGAGTCACCTTCGTTGAGGAAGCGTCCGGGAAGTTCCGGTTTTCACTGATTGGATCTGACTTTAAGTTTGAACCCAGAGATCGCTATCGTTACCCAACTCATGATGATGCTAAACGCGCTGCTGTTTGCTTTCTGGAGTTGATGAAACGGTTAGCCCGTTCCCGGATGCGCTTAAGCGTACTAGCTGAGATTGGTCTTTTGAAATTCCCCCAACAACAGCATCGAGGGTATAAACTGTGGTTGGTAGTAGACCGCGCCCGTTATTCCTGGGAAGCCACTCGACAAGATGGTCTTTGTATTCGATCGCAACGCTGGTACAAGCGACCGGAAACGGCGTTATCTAAAGCACAGCAGCATATTGATTGCGAGTATGCCAAGTCTCAGATCCGGGATGTTATTGGCTGGGTTTAGGCGTCGCTTTGTCCAAGTGCAGAATCTAATCATCTACCATAGAAATGAGATCTGGATATACTCTACCCGTATTTGCTTGTGCTTCCGCTATGGCGGCGTTGCACTGGTTGCGCCAAGCTAAACCCCTAGATACTGTATCCGTAGATTTAATTGAACCTCCAGAAACGGCAGAAATTCCGATTGAGCAAGTCGCCGGAATTCACGAAGGAATGGCATTGGCAATTACCCGCAGTGATCCGGGGGATAACATTGATCTAACCAGAAATACTCCGATTTGGGCAGTTGTGGAATGGGGACAATCTGAGCAAACCGACCAGGTAAAGATAGTCGGCGGTGAAGGAATTGGGCGACAATTAAATGCCGCAGGAAAAGCGGCAATTTATCGCTATGCTGAGACGTTATTACAAAGGAATCTCAGTCGCTTACTTGCACCCGATGAGAAAATTCAGGTGACAATTATTTTACCCGAAGGTCGTATTCTGGCAGAACGGACATCGAATGCTGCGTTTGGTGTACTAGAAGGATTATCACTGTTGGGAACTACAGGTATTTCTCAACCGTTAAGCGCTCCTGAGCAACTGCAAGCTTATCGCGAACAATTACAAGTTAAAGCCCTCTGCTTTGATTGTTTAGTCTTTTGTGTGGGCGAAAATGGGTTAAATTTGGCGCGACAGAGGGGAATTAATCCAGAGCAATTAGTCAAAACGGCAAATTGGCTAGGACCTCTATTAGTGGCGGCGGGATGGCAGGAAATTCCCGAACTTTTATTATTCGGGTATCATGGTAAGCTGATCAAGTTAGCCGGTGGAATTTTTCACACCCATCATCACTTAGCCGATGGACGCTTGGAAATTCTCACCGCTCATGGCGCTCAAGTGGGATTACCCACGCCGATTTTACAGGCAGTTTTTACCAGTCCCACCACCGAAGCCGCGTTGACCTATTTGCGGCAATTGGATGCTAAGGAGGGGAGTGATTGGGTGAATCAGATTTATCGAGCGATCGCGTCTACGATAGATAAACGTAGCCAAGACTATATTTATAAGCATAGCCAGCAAGAAGTACGAGTCGGTTCCCTGTTATTTGATCGCAACCGCCAAGTCATCGTCACTAGCCCAACGGGAGCAACATTACTTTCGCAATTATGTTAAGTTGGTAAGAATATCTATAAAGCTTGGCTCCATCTGTTAAACCAATAGATTCTCTTGCTATCAGTAGCAGACTTGCTCGGCGAGATATATCCTTATCTTACTCAAATTTCGCTCACGGGACAAAGCAGTGACTAGACCAACAGGAAACGCATCTCAACCAGTAGAGATATTACCCACAACCACTCTACAAAACCAATTACATCGCCAGATGATTGTGATTCTGGATTTTGGCTCTCAATATTCAGAACTCATCGCTCGTCGTATCCGCGAAACCCAGGTGTATTCGGAAGTCATCTCCTATCGCACCAGCGCCGAACAACTCCGACAACTGAGTCCCAAAGGAATTATTCTATCGGGAGGTCCGAATTCCGTCTACGATGACGCTGCACCTCAGTGTGATCCCGAAATTTTGCTTATGGGTATCCCTATATTGGGGGTTTGCTATGGGATGCAGTTAATGGTACAGCAACTAGGTGGGAAAGTAACTCGCTCTCAACGGGGAGAGTATGGCAAAGCGTCGCTGCATATCGATGATCCCACGGACTTGTTGACGAATGTGGAAGAAAGTTCAACGATGTGGATGAGCCATGGGGATTCCTGTCAGGAATTGCCAGACGGCTTTGAAATTCTTGCCCATACCGATAATACTCCTTGCGCCGCGATCGCAGATCACCAGAAGCAGCTCTATGGGGTGCAGTTTCACCCGGAAGTCGTGCATTCGGTTGGGGGTATCGCGTTAATTCGCAATTTCGTTTATCACATCTGCGAGTGCGAACCCACTTGGACGACGGAAGCTTTTGTCGAGGAAGCCATTCGGGAAATTCGCGCCAAGGTGGGAGATAAACGGGTACTGCTAGCTCTTTCCGGAGGTGTGGATTCCTCAACCCTAGCCTTCTTACTGCACAAGGCGATTGGCGACCAATTGACCTGTATGTTTATTGACCAAGGCTTCATGCGAAAACTGGAGCCAGAACGGTTGGTCAAGCTGTTTCAGGAGGAATTTCATATTCCTGTAGAATATGTTAACGCCCGCGATCGCTTCCTGGCTCGACTCGAAGGGGTGAGTGATCCTGAACAAAAGCGTCGTCGTATTGGTCACGAGTTTATTAGTGTCTTTGAAGAACAATCCAAAATCCTGGGTCCTTTTGATTATTTGGCTCAGGGTACGCTTTACCCCGATGTGATTGAGTCGGCGGATACTAATGTTGATCCCAAAACCGGGGAACGGGTGGCGGTGAAAATTAAGAGTCATCATAATGTGGGTGGTTTACCCAAAGACTTGCGCTTTAAGCTGGTTGAACCTTTACGGAAACTCTTCAAAGACGAAGTTCGCAAAGTGGGACGTTCTATTGGTTTACCCGAAGAAATTGTTCGGCGTCATCCCTTCCCCGGACCCGGATTAGCGATTCGGATTATTGGCGAAGTCACCGCAGAACGGCTGAATATTCTGCGCGATGCGGATTTGATTGTTCGCCAGGAAATTAATCGCCACGGACTTTATCATGAACTTTGGCAAGCGTTTGCTGTTTTACTCCCGATTCGCAGTGTTGGGGTAATGGGGGATCAGCGCACTTATGCCTATCCGATTGTACTGCGTTTGGTGAGTAGTGAGGACGGGATGACGGCGGATTGGTCGCGAGTTCCTTACGATTTACTCGAACTCATTTCTAATCGGATTGTGAATGAAGTTAAGGGTGTGAATCGGGTGGCTTACGATATTACCTCTAAGCCACCGGGAACCATTGAGTGGGAATAGTGATTTAGGGGGAGCTGGGGGAGCTTATAGAGACTCCTCACCCCAACACTTGTTCAGCAACCCCTATATAGTGAAACCCGTCCCTACATGTCTCAATACTTAAAACGTTTCGCTCAAAGTTTGGCGATAATGAAAGAAAGCGTGAAAAAAACCACAGGGCAATTTACAACACTGGAGTTTAAGCCGATGCAGCCTGTGACCGGGAGAGAGCGCTTTAGTTAAACCAAACCAAGAGGAGGATTAACAATGGATATAAATAGACGTGAGGGGAGTTATTTGTTGTGGTTCGGCTTTCTGTTTGGATTTGCCGGACTGCACCGTTTCTACAATGGTAAGATTGGCACAGGTTTGTTGTGGTTTTGTACGGGGGGATTATTTGGGGTTGGTCAATTCGTTGACCTGTTTCTGATTCCCGGCATGGTAGAAGAACATTATCTCAAATATGGGAAGCGCGATCGCATCGCTGGAGAAGCAACGGTTTCTGGTTCACCCACATTAGTCCAGCCTGATCATGCTCCTGCTACTTTAAACCATGACTCGTTTGTTGTCCAATTAGTAAAAGCAGCTGAAGCGAGAGGCGGTAAATTGTCCGTGACTCAGGGGGTTGTCGATACGGGAAGAGGTTTTGCGGAAGTAGAAGCGACGTTGAACGATTTGGTCAAGTCCGGTTATGTGAATATTGACAATGACCCCGATACAGGCGTTGTCGTTTATGCGTTTCCAGAATTAGGGTTGAGTGTTAATCCTGAGTTAAAGCGATGGGTGTAGCTTGCGTTTTAGAGTGTTGAGTGTGTAGGGGCTCACGTCACCGCTTAAAGGCTGGAGACAGTGTACAATCTGGCTGTATCGGACTTATACGCTGGGAGTGCTTTGTGTATTATCTTCACGAACCGCCTTATTTATTGTTAGTGATGGGTTTATTGGCTGGGATTACCTGTGGTGCGGCTTTTGAAGCCACACTGAAACAAAAGGTACAGGAATGGTCAAAAAACCGTTCCTCTCGCAGTCTGGCTCAAATGCAAGGATTGCCATTATTCATCCCATTCCTCGGAATTTCCGCCGGAATTTGTGTATTTCTGGCGGCTGGGCTAGAAATTTTTAGCTTTCCCCCATTCCTGGCTTACACCATTTCCCTACCCCTAACTCTATTCATTGGCTGGTTAGTGTGGTATCAGTTGGGTAAACTTTTAGGACAGCTAGAACGAGGCGGCTCAAAAGCCATAGACCTCGACGCCTGGGAATAGTCCGGCTCTCGTTCCCAGACGCGCCATGGCGCGTCTCTACACCCCCACCATTGGTGTCAACTTAAGCTCTTGCCAGAACGCAATACCTTGACGCGACCCCACCCTAACCCTTCCCTTATCAAGGGGAGGGAACGTTT
>NZ_JBKHHI010000072.1:0-21642 GCF_046539235.1 Coleofasciculus sp. | reverse complement strand
GTTTCAATCCCGTTGCCGGGATTCATTAGTAGGAAACCCCGCCGCTGGAAACCCTTTCTAGCCGGGACTCCCACAGCCACTTTTGACGGCTGACGGAATCCAGGGGCTGAAATGGACTTTTTGCTTTTTTCGCCCTTTTCCAAAAACGGCTGAAATCTTTAATTTTCAAGGTTCCTAGCGTTTTGACGGCTGACCGGGGTTTTCGCCCCCGCTTTCGCCCGTCAAAAATCAGCTTATTCGCATCATAGAATGAAAGTCTCCGATTGTCGAGGTTTTTCTGAGCCGTATGTAATCGTTTTCCGTACCGCACCCGCATCCAACACATAAATGCGTACCGAATTCTCCGCCGGCTTCATCAACCCTTCAACCTGAACCAACCGATTGTTAACTGATGTATTCGTTGCGATAAAGATTTAAAGCCGCACAGAATACACAGTTGACTTCACGGAAGCTGTGGTTCTAGCATCGATTTCAATTACTGGATTGGTGTTCTAGATAAGCGGAATAATGAGTCCTTCCTTTGCCAAAAACGACCCTTCACAAGCACTTTTTACCTCGATGGCAATTTCATCAAGCATATCATCGGAATGATTCGGTTCGTGGTGAAAAATCGCCAGTTGCTTAACTCCAGCGGCTTTGGCGAGTTTTACCCCCTCTTGCCAGGTCGAATGTCCCCAACCTACTTTGGGAGACTTGGGATTGTGGTATTCTTTGTCAGTGTACATGGCATCATAAATCAGGATATCCGCATCACGAGCTAAATTCAGTACATTTTCATCCAAGTGATCCGGATAATGTTCGGTATCGGTACAGTAGACCGCCGAACGTCCTTGCCAAGTGACCCGATACCCCATCGCCCCATTGGGATGATTCAGGGGACTGGTTTCAATCGTAATATCCCCTAGCGTCATGGTATCGCCACAGATTAAGTCATAGAACTTCAAATCCGCCTGGATTTCTCGTTTCGGAACCGGGGAATTCAAATGCAATACCCGTTCTTTGAAATGCTGCTGCATGGACACCCCATCTGGTGCGGCGCCATGAATATGCAACAGATTACCCTCGATAAAAGCGGGGTCAAAAAAGGGTACGCCCTGAATATGATCCCAGTGATAATGGGTAAAAAACCAATAGGCTTCAACGGGGAGTTGGGGCTTTAGATGTTTCCCCAGCATCCGGATACCGGTACCCCCATCAAAAATTAGGCGTTTGTCAGCGATACGCATCTCCACACAGGAGGTGTTCCCGCCGTAGCGAATGGTTTCTTTTCCAGGGGAGGGAATACTACCCCGCACGCCCCAGAATTGGACAACGAACTCAGAGGAAGGACTGCTTTCCATCGGATTTTTAAGGCTTTAATGTATGGCACTGACCCTGATGACGCAGTAGGTGATCACATAATACTAAGGCGACCATTGCTTCTACCATAGGCACAGCCCTGGGCAAGACGCAAGGGTCGTGACGCCCTTTGGCTGCTAGTATTGTTTCTTCACCGGTACTGGTCACTGTACGCTGTTCTTTTCGTATAGTAGCAGTGGGCTTAAACGCCACTCGCAAAATAATCGATTCTCCGTTTGTGATACCTCCCTGAATGCCACCAGAACGGTTGGTTGTCGTCCGCACCGCTCCCGTATCATCGAGATAGAATTCATCATTATGTTCAGAACCCGTGAGTAAGGTTCCGGCAAAGCCAGAACCAATCTCAAAGCCTTTGCTAGCGGGTAAAGACATCACCCCTTTGGCGAGATCTGCTTCCAGCTTATCAAAGACGGGTTCTCCTAGTCCTTTTGGCACATTGCGGGCGACGCATTCGACTACCCCACCAATGGAATCCCCTTCACGCCGGATGAGTTCGATTTTTTCAATCATTCGTTGGGCGCATTCACCATCAGGACAACGGACGATATTACTTTCAACCTGTTCCAGGGTGACGGTGTGGGGATCAACGATGCCTTCTAAGTCTTGAATTCGTTTAACATAGCCAACAATGTCCACATTGGCAACCTGTTTAAGGATTTTTTTCGCGATCGCACCCGCCGCCACTCGACCAATGGTTTCCCGTGCTGAGGAACGTCCACCGCCCTGCCAATTGCGAATCCCATATTTAGCATCATAGGTGGCATCGGCGTGGGATGGGCGATATTTGACCGCCATCTCTGAGTAATCTTGGGGGCGGGTATCTTTGTTGGGGACAAAGATAGAAATGGAAGTACCCAAGGTTTTTCCTTCAAAGACGCCCGAGAGAATTTCACAGGTATCGGTTTCCTGGCGCGGGGTGGTAATCTTGCTTTGTCCCGGACGCCTGCGATCGAGTTCAAACTGAATCTCTGCGGCGGAAATCTCTAGTTGGGGTGGACATCCATCAATCACCACACCGACACCGCCGCCGTGGGATTCCCCATAAGTCGTAATCCGAAACAGATGCCCGAAACTATTGCCCATAATGATCGAGATGATGCCGTTAAGATTCTTATGTTAGCAACGATTTAGCTGTCTCCGCCCACCCTACACCCTAGCCCTCATACTTTCCTGTACCCAATCCCTATGGTTCCCACCGTTACCACAATTCCGATTCAGCATCTTGCCTCAGGCGATCGCCTTTCTATCCCAGTCTATAAGTTTATTGGTGCAAACCCTGGTAAAAAGGCATACATTCAAGCCAATCTCCATGGTTCAGAAATTGTTGGCAATGCTGTCATTCACCAACTGATTGAATTTTTCAGCCACTTAGAGGATAGTCAACTCACTGGAGAAATTTGGCTAGTTCCTGTCTGTAATCCCATCAGCACTAACCAGCGGAATCATTTCTTTGCCACTGGGCGCTTCAATCCCTACGATGGTAAAGATTGGAATCGGATATTTTGGGATTACGAAAAAGAATGTGAGAATTTAACTGAGTTTGCTGAAGTTCAGATACATTACTCTCCTGAAGAAATTCGCAAAAATTATTTGGTACGCATTCAAGCTAGCTTTGAACAACACAGGAATAAACTAAATTCTCCTAGCGGACTTCCTTTTACTGAACGCTATCGCTATCAGCTTCAATCTCTCTGTTTAGATGCTAACTATGTGATTGATATTCATAGTTCCACCAATCAGGCGATTGATTATTTGTATTGTTTCCAGAGTCGTGAGGAAAGTGCCAAAGCTTTTCTCTTGGATCGCGGAATTTTAATGAATGAATATGACGGTGATGCCTTTGACGAAGCTTTTATGAAGCCGTGGTTGGCATTGGAGAAGCAATTAGCCGCCTTTGGTAAAGCGATTCAGTTTGATGTCGAGTCTTGGACACTCGAACTGGGTTCGGGGATGGAAATGAATCCCGACTCGGTAAAAAAAGGAGTTCTGGGGATCAAAAATTATCTGACACAAAAACAACTGGTCGATTGTCCGGATTTGCCCCTAGAAAACACTACTGATCAATCGGTTAAATTTACCATAAAAAGCCAAATTAAACAATACTATGCTCCAGTCGGGGGGATGATTCAATCACGAGTTCCGTTGGGCAGTCAAATTCAAGCCGAGCAGCCTTTGTATCAATTACTGAGTTTTAATCGAAAAGGGGGTTTACCTCAAATAATTGACGTTCAGGCTGAATCCGATGGTTTGGTGTTTAGTGTTGCTAAGAATTATGCCGTTAATGAAGGGGAGTATGTTTTATCAATTATGTAGATAAAGATAGATGTTGTTGTTCCGTTATTGGTGGGGAGGGCTGGTTTTGTTTTTCCATTATTGGTGGGGAGGGCTGGTTTTGTTTTTCCATTATTGGTGGGGAGGGCTGGTTTTGTTTTTCCGTTATTGGTGGGGAGGGCGGGTTTTGTTTTTCCGTTATCGGTGAATAGGTGAATTTAGTCCCTAAACCCGCCCCTACAGTTAGATAGATGTGCCATATTCGTCTCTATGGTTATTACTCAGTCGGTTGGTGCAAATGAACTCAACCTTATGAAGTTATGTTAACAAGCCTCAAATCTTTACAAATGACGTAGCTTGCTTCTCGCGATAGCGAGTATGACGAATGACGTAGCTTGCTTCTCGCGATAGCGAGTTCCCCACCGTTAACTTTAATTGTCCCCACCTACTTAGAATTGTATTAACGCTTCTGTCGCTCGAATATAAATATGGAAGACAGCAACAATTTCACCTTAATTCCCGACGCAGACGCCGTAATGATTCCTCAAGCCCCAGAGGGATTTAAATCTGGCTTTGTCGGTATCATTGGACGCCCGAATGTGGGCAAATCGACGTTAATGAATGAATTGGTGGGGCAGAAAATTGCGATCACCTCCCCCGTCGCCCAAACCACTCGCAACCGCTTACAGGGGATTCTGACAACAGACAATGCTCAACTGATTTTTGTGGATACGCCAGGAATCCACAAGCCCCATCATCAATTGGGGAAAGTGTTGGTGCAAAATGCTAGGATTGCTATTGAAGCGGTGGATGTAGTGTTGTTTGTCGTGGATGGAGCGACACCTGTAGGAGGAGGCGATCGCTATATTAGTAATCTACTCAGCCAAACCTCAACACCTGTGATTCTGGGCATTAACAAATCGGATTTACAATCGCCAGGGAAAGGCTTAGATGAAGGGTATCATCAACTGGCAGATCCCCACAAGTGGCAGGTGACAAAATTCTCTGCCTTGACAGGTGACGGGTTGGCAACCTTGCAGGAACAGTTAATTGATCGGCTAGAATCAGGTCCCTATTATTATCCGCCGAACTTAGTCACCGATCAACCCGAACGTTTTATTATGGGAGAATTAATTCGAGAGCAAATTCTGCTGTTGACTCGCCAGGAAGTTCCCCATTCCGTCGCGATTACCATTGATGCTGTTGAGGAAGAACCTAAAATTACCCGCATCCTCGCCACGATTCACGTTGAACGGGAGTCGCAAAAAGGAATTTTAATTGGCAAAAAGGGCAGTATGCTGAAAACCATTGGTTCGGCGGCGCGTCAGCAAATTCAAAAGTTAATTGCCGGTAAAGTTTATCTAGAATTATTTGTGAAAGTGCAACCTAAGTGGCGACAATCTCGTCTGAGATTAGCCGAGTTGGGGTATCGGTTGGAGGAATAGTTATTTGTCAGGAAACAGGGAACAGGTAGAGTAGAGAGGAAGATGCAACCTCTCTACAACTTCTGCATCTTCCTCATCTGTACCTTTTTCTTCTGGAAACGGTTTTCAGACATGTTCCTGAAACTTAGGCTAAAATATATATCATAAAGGTAAATATACGTCAACCTCAGAGCAGTAGATTTACCGTTCTGAAGCGGGGAAAGTTTTTCTAACTCTTATAGATTCAGGGTGAGGCTGGCAGAGTTTCAGACTCGGCATTCTACAACAGTAATTTAAGCAAGGCGATCGCCATGAAATTCACAATTGTTATACTGACTACAATTCTCACCACAATTGGCATAACGAGTGGAGCAATGGTTCAAGCCAGAACTCCCACTCAAGAATTTTTCGAGCAGGGATGGGAGCAATTAGAGCGAGAAATTCGCACTCTCCAGGAAGACAATCCGGAAGCGGAGGAAAGCCTGCAACAAGAATCTGAAACGGAGTCGCTACTGAATGTGAATCCAACGGCTGATAGTGAAACCCGTTTAGAGATTGAGGGTATTGAGCCACCAAATTCTCCGCCTGATCCGGTAGATGATTCGCCTGTTAACTAGTCGGACAAAAGAAAACGGTATAGACGTGCGCCCTCAGATAGGGTACTGATATGAAAATCCTGTAGGGGCGACCCGCTTGCATCAATTAACAACTCCACTCCACTTAATTTACTTGGGTCGCCCTTTCCTCAACCGCTTATGTCAAAAAGTGTTTCTTGAATGTCACCAGAATTTTGAGTACAACAAATTCACAAAAACGACCAAATGTCAAAAAAATAGAGGCACGGCATTGCCGTACCCCTACCTAAAATTGAAACCAGCAGCGCTAACGCACAGGTGGCGGCACCTCTAACTCCACGCGATCGCGTCCCCCAATTTTCGGCGCTACCATCGATACCATGGGGGGTTTCCCTTCAGCCAACGTCGGTACCGAACCGCGCAACCGGGCGGTTAACTGCTGTGTTGTCGAGTCATACATTTGCGTGATTAGCTTGGGATACAAGCCAATACCAATAATCGGCACCAGCAAACAAGCAATAATAAACACCTCACGCGGTTCCGCATCCTGCAAAACCTCGTGTTCCACCAATTCCTTATTTTCGGAACCGTAGAAGATTTCCCGCAGATTGGACAGCAGATAAATCGGTGTCAGAATTACCCCAACGGCTGCCAAAAAGACCACGATTACCTTAAATGTGGAATTGTAGGCATCCGAGGTAGCAAATCCGACAAACACCATTAACTCTGCCACAAAGCCACTCATCCCCGGTAACGCCAGAGACGCCATGGAACAAGTCGTCCACATGGCAAAAATCTTCCGCATCCGTTGACCCACGCCCCCCATTTCATCCAACATCAGGGTATGGGTGCGGTCATAGGTTGCCCCAACTAAGAAGAACAGACTGGCACCAATTAAACCGTGGGACACCATTTGCAACACCGCCCCACTCAAACCCAAGTCGGTAAATGACCCAATCCCGATTAAGACAAAGCCCATGTGGGAAATCGAGGAATAGGCAATCTTGCGCTTCAGATTCCTTTGGGCAAAGGAAGTTAATGCCGCATACACGATATTCACCACCCCCAAAATCACCAACACTGGGGCAAAATAGGCATGGGCATCGGGTAACATCCCGGCATTCATGCGAATTAGGGCATATCCGCCCATCTTCAACAGAATCCCCGCCAGCAACATGTGAACCGGTGCAGTGGCTTCGCCGTGGGCATCGGGTAACCACGTATGTAAGGGGAAAATCGGTAACTTCACCCCGTAGGAAATCAGAAACGCCGCATACAGCAACAGTTCCAGATTTAGGGCATAATCCTTTAAAGCGAGCGATCGCATATCAAAGGTGACAGTATCCCCATAGAATGCCATCGCCAAGGCTGCAATCAAAATAAACAGCGAACCCCCTGCTGTATACAGAATAAACTTCGTCGCTGCATACAGCCGCTTCTTGCCACCCCAAATCGAAAGCAGCAAATAAACCGGAATTAACTCCAGTTCCCACGCCAGGAAAAACAACAGCATATCCTGAACTGCAAATACGGCAATTTGACCGCCGTACATTGCCAGCATCAGGAAGTAAAACAGCTTAGGCTTTAGGGTTACGGGCCAAGCCGCCAGGATTGCCAACGTTGTCATAAACCCCGTCAGCAGTACCAACGGCATCGATAAGCCATCCACCCCCACCGACCAATTCAAGTCCAGCGTGGGTACCCAAGCATATTTTTCAACCAGTTGCAGCCCCGGATTGGCAAAGTCATAGTTTGTGACGAAGGCACAAACTATCAACGTAAAATCAATTAGCCCAACAATCAGGGCATACCAGCGTTCCCATACGCCATTCTTCTCCGGTAATAAAGGAATACCCAGAGAAGCGACGATGGGAAACAGAATAATTACGGTTAACCAAGGAAAATCAGTCATTAGTCATTAGTCATTAGTCATTGGTCATTGGTCATTGGTCATTGGTCATTGGTCATTAGTCATTGGTCATTGGTCATTAGTCATTAGCCATTAGTCATTAGCCATTGGTCATTGGTCATTGGTTATTCGTCATTAGTCATTAGTCATTAGCCATTCGTTATCAAGTGAACTAACTCTGAACGAATGACAACAGAGACACAATTTGCCACAGGATAGAACAAAGGACAAATGACAAATGACACATTTTTAAGACAACCCAGAAACAATCACAAAACCGAGAACTGCCCCAAAGACAATCAGCGCATAGAATTGAGCGCGACCGTTTTCGAGATATTTGAGTCCTTCACCACTGATCAGGGCAACTAAACCGGTTAAATTAACCGCACCATCCACCACACGGTAGTCTACTTCCATCACTTGGCGGGCTAGGCGGCGACTTCCCTGGACGAACAGCCGATTATAGATATCATCGAAATACCACTTGTTGAGGGAAAACTTGTAAAGCGATGTAAAGTTTTTCGCGATCGCACTTGGATCAATTTGACCCATCCGGTACATCAGTGACGCCACGGTAATGCCAATTAAAGCAATCCCTACTGAGGAACCCGCCATCACCAGAAACTCACTCCAGTTAAACGCCGCTTCATGACTCACCACTTCCGCCACAGTTTCTCCGGGGGCGTGGATGAATTCCTCAAAGTAGTTGTCAAAGGGCATCCCTACCAAACCAATCAGGGTTGAGGGGACAGCGAGTAACAGTAAAGATAAGGTCATGGTTAAAGGGGATTCATGGGGAGACTCACTATGCCCATGATCATGATCCTTAGTCTCTAATTCCCGCCTATCCATGGCACCGGGTCCAAAGGCAGGTACGGGTTCAGCCACAGCCCCTTTGATTTGTTCCTTAATACTGGTGATATTCCCCCGGAAATCGCCCTCAAAGGTCATGAAATACATGCGGAACATATAGAAAGCAGTCAGTCCAGCCGTTAGCCAACCCACAACCCACAGTCCCGGAGATGCGGCAAAGGCATTGGCTAAGATTTCATCCTTTGACCAGAATCCAGCAAAGGGAGGAATTCCACAAATTGCCAGGGTGCCAATTAAAAAGGTTAGGGAAGTAATCGGCATATACTTCCGCAAACCCCCCATTAGCCGCATATCCTGGGCTAAGTCCTGATCATGACCCACCACGGCTTCCATGCCATGAATCACGGAACCGGAACAGAGGAAGAGCATGGCTTTAAAATAAGCATGGGTCATCAGGTGGAATAACCCGGCACTGTATGCGCCAATCCCCATTGCCATGACCATGTAGCCTAACTGGGAGATGGTGGAATAGGCAAGACCCTTTTTGATGTCATTTTGGGTCAGGGCGATGGTTGCCCCTAAAAAGGCGGTAAATCCTCCCGTCCAGGCAATGACTGTCATCGCTAGGGGGATATTTTCAAACACGGGATACATCCGGGCGATGAGAAATACCCCAGCCGCCACCATTGTCGCGGCGTGAATCAATGCGGAAATTGGGGTAGGACCTTCCATCGCGTCAGGAAGCCAAACGTGCAAGGGAAATTGAGCAGATTTGGCAACGGGTCCTAAAAAGACTAATACAGCAAACAGGGCGGCGAGTCCGCTGCTAATATAACCGGATTCGACAAAGGCTTCTAAGTGGGCGCCGATGACATCAAACTCAAAGCTACCGGTTGCCCAGTACAGCCCCAGGATACCCAAAAGGAGACCAAAGTCCCCCACCCGGTTAACCACAAAGGCTTTTTGACAAGCATCGGCGGCAGCTTTGCGATCGTACCAGAATCCGATGAGTAGGTACGAACACATGCCCACCAGTTCCCAGAAAATATAAACCTGTATCAGGTTGGGACTAATCACCAGACCCAACATTGAGGAACTAAACAGGCTCAAATAGGCATAGAAGCGCACATAACCGGAGTCGTGTGCCATGTAGCCGTCGGTATAAACCATGACCAGAAAGGCGATGGTAGTAACGACTACTAGCATCAACGCCGTCAGGTTGTCGATGGTGTAACCCATCATCAGGTGAAAATTCCCCGCTGCCGCCCATTCCAGGGTACGGGTAAAGGGTGCATGTCCGTGAAATTGACTCCAGAAGATGGCAAACGACAGCACCATCGCCGCCCCCAGCAGGGAGACGACGAACACGGAGGATAACTGCCGTAGCTGATTCGTGGTTTTGTTGAATGAGATAAGCCCTAAGCCGACTAGCATTGCCCCTGCCAAGGGCAAGACCGGGATCAACCAGGCATATTGATAAAGCGGTTCCATGGAAGACAGCTTACTTTAGATTTCTTTACTATTTTGACAAACCGTTAACAACTGTGACATATACCTATACAAAAAGAAAGTTGGCTCGGTGTGAGCCAACCTCAAGTAGAAATACTTATTTTATAAGAAAATTCCTGGGTTGATTAATTTTGCTGATAGTGATACCTCAAAAAAACGAATAGTTCAGTGCATCGTGGCTGCAAATACTTATTCGTTAACAATAAGCGAAAAAGCAGATATCGCCAACCTTACAGCCGCCTGCCGCCTGCCGCCTGCCCTCTGTCCTCTGTCCTCTGCCTTTCTATACTAGGCGGCTGATTGAGTGGCACTCTCTAAGGCGGTATGAGTTAAACCTTGCCCAATGGATGCTGAAAACTGGGATTGATTGTTCCTAATCAGATTTTGAATCGCCAAGCGCAAGTCATCTCGTCCTTGAAAGCCTTCTAATCGTTCCACTAACTGACCGTTTTCAAATAAGAGCAAGGTGGGTAACGATTTGAGTTGATAGGCACTGGCAAGCCTGAGACTATTATCCGCATTCACCCGCACCACTTCAATCCGATCGCTCCATTCCTGCTGTACGTCCTCCAACATTGGCTGGATTAGGCGGCACAACCCACACCAGGGTGCCCAAAAATCAACCAGAACCATCTTGGAGTTTTCTAAGACGCATTGCTTAAACGTCTGCTCGTTCACCGACAACACCATGATCCCTCGAATTCTATTGAATTTTTACTCGCTTCCTTGGGATCATGCTACATCGAATTGGAATTATTTGAACAATAAATCCATTAATTCTACCAATTTATTTGGGCAGTTGTTCGCATAAGTAGGGGATGCGCCCACCACAACAAGCCAATAAACCCGATTACCCCAAGATAGGCGGGACGGATAAATTCTTCCCATTTCAGGGTTTGGCGTCCTTGCATCACGGCAAGGAAGGGAAAAACCGAGGTACGCTCTTTGACGGACTCAAAGGCTTGACCATAGCGCTGGGAAAGTCGTTGATCCCCATGCCAAACGCCAAAGCAATGGTGCAAAATTAATCCCACCGAGGTGAGTAGGGTGAAGCTGGTGCCAATCCAGAGGGTGTGAGCAATACACCAGATCACCTGTCCCACCATTTGCGGATGTCGGGTAATGCGAATGATTCCGGTTTCGTAGAGATGAACTTGAGGTTTCTGGATGGCGGCGATTTCTAACAGATTGAATGTGGCGGGGTAGAGAAACAAAAAAGAAATCGCTGAAAGCCACCAGACTAGGGACTTGATCCCCGGAATTCCCTGCACCCGCCACAATTGAATCCCATCATAGCGGTGGTTGAAAAAGTAAATAATTAATACAACAGCAAGAGATAGGCTAACCAGAGCAAATAAAATTCGATAGAACCTCGCGCCAATCCGTTGTTCAGCCCAAGGTCGCAGTGCAGCTAGACCACTGTGCGCGATCGCAAATCCCAAAAGTAGTCCAGCCATTACCAAATGACTGAATGTCACGTTAGTCCAGACCCCCATAAATCCTGATGTCGAGAAAGTTGCCCAATTCATCCTAGCAAGAATACTCAAGGACTTGATCCCGTGTTGTGTTACTGTCGATTTCAGGCACAGGTTTACACGTTCGTTGTTGGCAATTCCTACTATCGTTGACGTTAAATCCCATCTTCAACCCCCCTAGGATTGCCTGTTATTGCTCCTTTTTTGATGGTTTAGCTCCTATGTCTGACCTTCCTTTCACTCTCGATCAACTCCGGATTCTCAAAGCAATCGCTTCTGAGGGTAGTTTTAAACGTGCGGCGGATAGTTTGTACGTTTCCCAACCGGCTGTGAGTTTACAAGTGCAGAACTTGGAACGACAGCTTGATGTCCCCTTATTTGACCGAGGCGGGCGTCGCGCTCAATTGACAGAAGCCGGACACTTACTCCTAAGCTACGGTGAAAAAATTCTCACCCTTTGTCAGGAAACCTGTCGGGCGATTGAGGATTTACAGAATCTCCAGGGTGGGACGCTGATTGTGGGCGCCTCTCAAACTACGGGAACCTATCTCTTACCTCGAATGATTGGCTTGTTTCGACAGAAGTATCCCGATGTGTCGGTACAATTACAAGTTCACTCGACGCGCCGTACTTCTTGGTCTGTTTCCAATGGACAGGTTGATTTAGCCATCATCGGCGGTGAAGTCCCCACGGATCTTCAAGAAACTTTACATATTATGCCCTACTCGGAAGACGAGTTGGCGCTAATTTTACCCGTCTTTCACCCCCTGGCGAAGGTGGGAACCGTGCATAAGGAGGATTTGTATAAGTTACAATTTATTGCGCTCGACTCCCAATCTACGATTCGTAAGGTAATCGACCAGGTTCTCACGCGCTGTGATATTGATACCCGACGCCTGAAGATTGAGATGGAACTCAACTCAATTGAGGCAATTAAAAACGCCGTGCAATCGGGATTAGGTGCAGCGTTTGTGTCTATTTCAGCCATTGAAAAAGAATTGCAAATGGGTGTCTTACACCGAGCAACGATAGAAGGCGTCGTGGTGAAGCGAACGTTGTCTTTAATCGTCAATCCCCATCGCTACCGTTCCAAAGCCGCCGAAGCCTTCAGCCGGGAAATTTTGCCCCAGTTTGCGCCTCCAGGATGGGAAGAAAAACCACCTTCCTCGCCGCCAATAACTGCTCCTAAATTGAATTCGGCATCGTCTCAACCTGCATCGTCTCAACCGACAGGTTAAGGAAGATTGCTCGAAAGGTTTTCGGTTGAAATTGCCTGAGTGTAGAGGTGTGAGAGTGTAGGAGCAAGATTAAGCTACCTGTAGGGGTACGACATGTCGTGCCTCTACTCGGGAATGAATTGTCTGTGGGGTATTCCGGAGGCTTGGATTAAAACAAATCCCGCAGGGGGTGGCGTTTTATGCTACCCTGCTAGAGCAGAAATCAAAAAAGCACCAACGAGAGCGATCGCCAATGTGCCAGCATTATTGTCTGTCATAAGCCGCCCTGTCCAATCACCCCGTATTATATAGGATTACCGTGTACTCTATAAAATCGCCAACATGGAGCTTGATATTCAGTCGGGATAATCACTTAAAGTTGAGAAAAAAACACACATTTTTAGCTAGAAGCGGTAGTCTATCTAGGAAAAGGTGAGAGGAGTAAGGTTGTGGAAGTTGTCAAAGAGTACGTCCAACGGTGGTACGAAAGTGGATTAGCGCCCGACGAATATGTTTGCCATCAAAAGCAGGGGAATTTAGTCGAGATAGAATCAGTCGCCACAGGAAAGCGTCAGACGGTTCTCACGTTCTGTACGAATGATGTCTTGGGTCTGGTTCAGAACGAGGCGGTTCGCCAAGCAGCGGTTGATGCTATTTTTCAATATGGTACGTCCAACAGTTCAACCTCAGTCCTGAGTGGTCGCATCGATTTACATCGGCAGCTCGAGCAAGAGATTTCGGAGTTTAAGCACCTACCCCATACCCAACTCTTTTTGAATGCGTGGATGGCGATGCAAGCCCTAATGGATGCGTTCTGCCATTTGGCTATTCCCGTTCCTGGCTTTCAGCATACCCGTGAGACATTAATTTTGACTGATGTCCTCAACCATGGCTGTATTCTCTCAGCCGTCGTCAACGCGGGAACTCGTTCTGGAAAGTTATTTGGTCATAGTCCGCGTGTGCGGGTGAGAGCCTATCGCCACTGTGATGTAGAGGACTTATCGCGGAAACTGCGTCGCTATGCTCGTCCCCAAGATCGAATTATGGTGATTTCTGATGCAGTGTTCTCAATGGATGGGGATATTGCCCCCCTCCCCGATATGATCGAGGTGCTGCGACATTACGAAGGCAGTGTCTTGGTCATGGATGAAGCTCATGCTAGTGGGGCGATTGGGGCGACAGGTGGCGGCATATACGAGCATTTTGGCATCCTCCCCCAATACACCATCGAGCAAGGTGTTGTGCCGCTGATTATGACCACATTCTCCAAGTTTGCCGCATCAGCAGGGGCGGCAATTAGCAGTCCTCTGGCAGAATTGATTCCCTTATTAAATGTTTCGCCCACGTCGATTGGTACGGTTTCCTTGTCGCCACCTCTAGCCGCCGCCGCCTTGGAGAGCATTCGTCAAGTGCGCCGTCATCCCGACATGGTGAAAAAGCTTCAGGCAAATACTCGCTACTTGCGATCGCGTTTAGTCGAAGCCGGATTTGATGCTATTGGTGAAACCAATGTTATCCCAGTTATTTTACCCTCAGAAATTAATCCGAAATTGTTTGGTCAGTACATGTTAGAGAATCATGGGATTTGGGTATCACCCATTTGGTTTATTGCCAAACCCCGCATCCGGATGACGGCAAATGCTCTGCATACTAAAGAGGAAATGGATAAGTTAGTCGCCGCGATGGTAGCAACACGGGATTTTTTATATAAACCCATGATCAGCGCCTAACTTGTCCTGGGTTATTGGTTATTTGACGAATGACAAATGACAAATGATAAAATTCGCACTGTAGCCACTCCAGCCGACCAGGACTTGTTTCTGGATGTACCTGCACGAGTTTATGGGAATGATCCCAATTGGGTGCCACCCCTGCGTAGCGATGTAGCGAAGCAATTTGCCCCCGATAATCCCTTTTTTGGCTACGGCAAATTACAGCAATTTATTGCCCTCGACTCGTCCCACCCTTCCCCAGCGGTGGGGCGAATTGTGGCGGCGGTGAATCAGCGGTTAATTGAACGAGAGGGCAAAACGGTTGGTTTAGTTGGGTTTTTTGAATGTGTCAAAGATTTCGCGATCGCGCAATCTCTCCTGAATGCGGCTTGTCAGTGGTTGCGGGAACAAGGGATGACTGTGGCGCGGGGACCGATTGATTTATCGACCCACAATAATTGTTTATTTTTGGTCGATGGCTTTGATACACCGCCCATGGTGATGATGCCCTATAATCCCCCCTACTATCCCGAATTTTTGGAAAAAGACGGTTGGCAGAAAGCTAAGGATACTTATGCTTATGATTTTCCCCTCGATAAGCCCTTATCGGATAAATTTAAGAAAGCCTATCAGATTGCCTGTAAATCGGGGATCACGTTTCGTCCGATTAGAACTAAAGGGGAAGGATTTGAACAGGATTGTATCAGTCTTTATCACCTTTTTAACCGTGCCTTTGCCAACAACTGGAGTTCTGCACCGAGAACGGAAGCCGAATTTCTAGAAGAAGCCAAGTCATTACAGAGTTTAGTTGATCCAGATGTTTTTCCCATTGCCGAAGATAAGGGTGAAATGATCGGCTTTTTCATGGGATTACCGGACTATAATATTCCCCTCAAACAGATTAAGGGGAAACTCAACTGGCTAGGAATTCTTAAGTTTCTTTGGTATCGTCGCCAGATTGACCAAGGACGAGTGATTGCCATTGCCTCATTGCCAGAATATCGCCGCAAAATGGTGCCTCTGGCGTTAATTTATTTGGGAATGCAAGGGGGAATTAAGAAAGGCAAGCCCTATAAGCGGGCAGAATTGGGTTGGGTGTGGGAAGATAATTTTCCGTCTCGTAAGTTGATTGAAGCGTCGGGGGGGACAATTTATAAAACCTATCGGATTTATGAAAAAACGCTGTAGTCAGTATCAGTCTAATTGTTCTGACTTAGGACTTACGCACAGCCTCTATTTGTAGTGCTATGACCCAGCTAAAATGGTGGAATAGATTTGACCATTGAATCGGGCGCACGTCTATGCGCCCCTACAGTTTCGGGGCTAATGGTTAATCTATAAAATTAGGTGTGCTATGCCACTACCTGGTATTATATTTTATTGATCAATGCTCTAACTTCTAGTTCGATCAAGACGATAGTTACGCCCAGCTTAGGCAGGGACTACAATTGAATCAAGGTATCAAGGGCAGTTCACTATGACAACAGCAACACCAACGCCTCAATCCCAAAAAAGGGGCGCTGAACCAGTCGTTACCTTAAAAGGCGTTAGCTGGCAAACCTTTAAGACATTACTGGCGGAAATTGGTGAAGACCGATCCTGTAGAATGGCTTATGATCAGGGAGTATTAGAAATCAGGATGCCACTGGAAGACCATGAAGTCCCAAAAGGGATGCTGGAAAGCTTTATTGAAGCCATCGCCGATGAGCTAGAAATAGAAGTTAAGAAAGTCGGTGCATTGAGTTTAAAGCGCGAAGATTTAACTCGTTTTATTGAGCCGGATACCTGTTTCTATATCCAAAATGAATCACGAGTCAGAGGTAGACGAATCAATCTGGAAATTGACCCACCGCCTGATTTAGCGATTGAGTCAGATTATACCAGTTACTCTGTCGATAAACAATCCATTTATGCGGCGTTGGGTGTTCCGGAATTGTGGAGATATACTCGTCAAACTCTCCAGGTTTATCAACTTGTTGAAGGAGAATATGAACCGAGAGAACAAAGCATGACGTTTCCATTTTTACCTGTAACCGAGATTCCCGGTTTTCTTGAACAAAGTAATACCCAAGGACAGCGAACAGCCGTGCGGTTATTTCGTCAACGAATTCGAGAACTTTTACAAAATCAATAGAAAATCTGCTAAGAGCTTAAACCCGTTTCAACGGGTTCAAAGGCTTCCCCAGTAAGCTTTAGCTTACTTTAGCTTTCAGCCGGAAATTTATTTCCTGGCTACAGGAGTCAGCGATATTCCTTTTAAGTTAGTACCATTCAACCTAAGTGTTAGTTAAAAGCCAGGAGGTGTGATGAAAGCCCTAGTCACCGGAGCAAATGGATTTACCGGTTCTCATTTAGTGAAAGCTTTAGAACAACGGGGGGATACCGTTGTCGGTTTCGTCCGCAAGTCTAGCAACCTTCAGCGTCTCTCGGATTGCCAAGTCAAACTGGTTTACGGCGATATTAGCGATCGCGACGCCCTAAAAACAGCCATGACGGGTGTAGACTGGGTATTCCACACCGCCGCTTATGTGGAATTAGGACTCGTGGATGCCAAGGAAATGGAACGGGTGAATGTTGAGGGAACCCGCGCTGTTTTAGAGGTGGCTCAAGCCGTTGGTGTATCCAAACTCGTTTATTGCAGCACCATTGGCGTCTTTGGCGACACCAAAGGTCAAGTCGTCAATGAAACCTGCCAACGCCAGCAAACCGACTTTTCCGGGGCTTATGACAGCACTAAATACCAAGCCCAACAAATTGTAGACCAATTTGCCGCCCAAGGCTTACCCGTGGTGAGTATCCTCCCCTCTGGTATCTTTGGTGCAGATGACCCCCATTTTGGTCCGGTACTCAAGCAATTTCTCAAAGGCGGCTTAAAAGTATGGGCGGGGGGCGATCGCATCACAGGGATTGTCCACGTCGATGACTTAGCCAACGCCATGATTCTGGCAGCCCAAAATGGTCAACCTGGAGAAAAATATATCATTTCGGCGGGTGATCTTTCCACCCGTGAGATGTTCACCCTTCTCAGTCAAGACACCGGAATTCCGGTGCCGGCGGAAGCCCCCAAACCCTTGGTGAGACTGGCGGGAAACCTGCTTGACCCCATCGGACGCCTGTTAAATTGGCAACCGCCTCTGAGTCGGGAACGGGTGCATTACATCTATGATCGGTGCGTGCGTGTCGATGCAACCAAAGCCCGTCAAGACTTAGGCTGGAATCCGCGATCAGTATCGCAAACCCTCAGCGAGATTGTCAGGCTCATGAAAACTCAATCCTAGATGGTTAGATCGGTAGGGTACGTTAGGCGTTGATTTGCTGAAGATCAGGAATATTTATCATTTTTTACGCCGCAGAAGCACCTTTATAATCTAATCGGATATTGGGGTAAAAAATCTAACGTAGGGGCGGGTTTAGGGACAAACTCAACCGACTCACCCATAACCTTTCTACAAAACCCGCCCTGTCCCCACCTCTCGCCCAAACGCTCTCTATCATCCTCATTTTTACCGGATATTTTCCGGTAGCGATCGCGGTTTTAAATCAGGTATTTTTTGTTATTGGGTTTGAGGTTAATCGAAAAAATTAGGTTGTGATTAGGGCGGGTGCAAGTTGTTGAGTTTGAAGTTGGTTAGTTCCTTTAATTCCTAAAGAAAGCCCCTACATCTTTGGGGTGCGATCGCGCCTGAAAATCATCTAGGTTTTATTGTTTGGTTTCCGGTTAATCTATCAAGTCGGATATTGGGGTAAAAAATCTAACGTAGGGGCGGGTTTAGGGACAAACTCAACCGACTCACCCATAACCTTTCTACAAAACCCGCCCTGTCCCCACCTCTCGCCCAAACGCTCTCTATCATCCTCATTTTTACCGGATATTTTCCGGTAGCGATCGCGGTTTTAAATCAGGTATTTTTTGTTATTGGGTTTGAGGTTAATCGAAAAAATTAGGTTGTGATTAGGGCGGGTGCAAGTTGTTGAGTTTGAAGTTGGTTAGTTCCTTTAATTCCTAAAGAAAGCCCCTACATCTTTTTGGGTGCGATCGCGCCTGAAAATCATCTAGGTTTTATTGTTTGATTTCCGGTTAATCTATCAATCGGATATTATTGAGAAAAAATCTTTAATTCTGTTCTTTTTGAGCGAATTTAACTATACAATCTGTTTTTAAAACAACCAAATATTCTGTTGCCAAAACTGAGCATTCCTCCATAATACCAGACAACGCTGGTATGATTCCCTGCTCAAGATCAGTCACGACTTCTCTGGCAGACGAAAACTGCATCAACCAATTACTTCCCCTAATATATTCCGGAGTAAAGGCGGTGCGATCCAGAAGCCAAAAATCTGCTCCATAGGTTTCAATTACGTTTCGTGCTAAGGTTAAGTCTCCACTATACTGAGCGCGGATTAAATCAATTGTTCTTTGGCGAATTTGATTATAGTATCCAACATGATAAGGAATAGTATACATTTCGCTAGTTAGAACCGAGCGTTGGGCAAAGCTGGGTATATTATTGGCTTCTTCTGATAAAGAAGCAATCATAATATCTTTGGGTTGCTGGCTAAAAAACTCATAGACAAGCGGTTCCTTACCTTGTTTGTACTTGGTATAGGGAAATGGCGTAAAAACGGGATAAACAATCAGCACAATTGCCAAAAACACTGTAGTACCCCTAGCTAAATATCCTTTCCATGGGTAAGATTTAGCCGAGTATTTTGCCCAACCAAACAAAGCCTGTAAGCTTACCGTCAATGTGATTCCTGCCGCTAATGCCAGCAATACCAGTAAACTGTGCATCGTATAGCGGCTGGGGTGATGTAGCCGGAACAAGAGAACATGGGCAATAACAAACATACCCAAAGAAGCGATAACACCTTGAATTAAAACCTGCACCTTAGGAGTCACCTGTCTTGCCAAAGGAAACTGAGATGACTTCCACAAGAGAAACGGTAAAAATAAACCTGTATAAATTAGTGGAGTGATCCTTGACAGGCGGGGTACAATACTACTGCGCTTCCCGTAAAACCAAAACTCCCAAAAATTGTCATGAAAAAAAGGCGTCCGTCCACCCGGTAAAAATTCAGGTGATAGTTTAGCTTGTGCCGCCGTAATAACGGCTCCAAACTCAGAGGATTGTAACGCATAAGGCAGCATAACCAACAACGCCGTTCCTAGTCCAGCTACACAAAATAAATAGTCCTGTTTATTCCCAGACAAACAAAGTCGTCCTCTGTGCCAACGCCATAGCTGTAATACTAAAATTCCTGATGAAATGAATACACACTGGGGATAAAATAATCCTTGGAGCGCGATCGCGATTAAACAGGGCAGCAATGATCGCCGCAATAGATAGTACAAAAACGCTAAAAATAGTGGATAAATAAACGCCCGGGGTGTACCTGAGACTAAATCATACCGCATCCAAAGCGTTTGATTGAGAACTAAAGAGGCAATAAATCCTGCGGCTGGTACAGGCAATAACTGCAAGCAAGTGGCAAAACAATAGCTAGTTGTAATTACACCCAATAAACTGGGCAACAATTTATTCAAAATCAGTGGAGGGATGCCTAGCTGAGCGATTAACCAGTAAAGGGCGGCATATCCAGAAGGTGCTACCGATTGATGGTAATCAGTAATTAAATCATTGGGAAATAGGGCAGGTTCTAAGAACCGCTGCATCCAGAATACATGCTGACGAGCATCACTATCAATCAGATAGTTACCGCGAAACGCTAGCTCTAGGGCTAAGACGCTGTAAATTACAGAGAACGTTAGGCTCAAACTGAACCAAAATATAAGCTGAGAACTGCGTATTTTATAAGTGGGTGTCGTGAGCCATTGTTGCAGATAAGAGATTTCCATAGTAGCGATTCAAGATTACCCGTCGAGTTCTCAGAGAAACCAGAAGCCAAACAATCTAAAAAATAGGACGACAAAGCCTCCATGCTCGACAATCTTGTTGTATAGTATCAGATATTCCAGTTAAGTTAAAGCAGTGTAGCATTAATTCTGAGTAAGTTAATTTAAGGTAAGAGTTTAGAGAAAAGAAGATCTATGGTCAACGTTTTAGTTACAGGCGCAGCCGGCTTTATCGGATACCACCTCAGTCAACGGTTACTTGCCCAGGGTGATACCGTGATTGGACTGGATAACCTGAATGCTTACTATGATGTCTCCCTCAAACAAGCCCGACTGGCGCAACTAGAGAACCAACCTGGGTTTCGCTTTTATAAACTAGACTTAGCAGACCGCGAAGGGATTGCCCAGTTATTTGCCCAAGAATCCTTTGAGTTTATCATCCATCTGGCGGCGCAGGCGGGGGTTCGCTATTCCTTGAAAAATCCCTACGCTTATGTGGATAGTAACCTGGTGGGTTTCACCAATATCCTGGAAGGGTGTCGCCATTCTGATATCAAGCATCTGGTGTTTGCTTCATCCAGTTCGGTGTACGGCGCGAATACGAAAGTGCCTTTTTCGGTACAGGATAATGTCGATTGTCCCATTAGCCTCTATGCGGCTACCAAGAAAGCGAATGAATTAATGGCTCATGCCTATAGTCATCTGTATAACATCCCGACAACAGGCTTGCGCTTCTTTACGGTTTATGGTTCGTGGTATCGTCCCGATATGGCATTATTTTTATTTACCAAAGCCATTCTCGCTGAACAGCCGATTAATGTGTTTAATTATGGTCGGATGCAACGGGATTTTACCTACGTTGATGATGTTGTCGAGGGGGTGGTGCGAGTCATGGGTAAGATTCCGCCGCCGGAAGCCTCAGGAAACGCTTCGCCTGGTTCGAGAAGTTCTGCACCTTACAAACTCTACAACATTGGCAATAATCAACCGATTGAATTGCTACAACTCATCGAAACTCTAGAACAATGTTTGGGCAAAATGGCTGTGAAAAATATGCTACCCATGCAACCGGGAGATGTACCGATTACTTATGCGGATGTGGATGATTTAATGCAAGATGTGGGATTTAGACCGAATACGCCGATTGAAGTGGGTGTGGAACGATTTGTGCAGTGGTATCGGTCTTATTACAATATTTAGGGGCTGCTGAATAAGTGTTGTGGTGAGGCGAGGCAACAGTTTCAACCCCCAGTAATCAGGAAGATTCTGCGATTAGCGAGAGCGCTTTGTTTTTATCTCAAGACTGTTACGTCTGGAACAATCGGGGCGGGTTTAGCCGTATTTGGATGAGGGAATAAACGATAGTTGCGGGATCTGGAAAACCCATCTCCAAACCTCTCTCCGAACCTCTCCCGACGCCTCTCCTACAAGGAGAGGGAAGCGGAATATATTTTTTTATTTGGAGAGGCTTTGAATGTGTAAAAAAAGTGAAACATCCGCTAACCCCCTACTCAATACCATTGG
>NZ_JBKHHI010000071.1:0-21654 GCF_046539235.1 Coleofasciculus sp. | reverse complement strand
TAAGGGAAGTAATTTGATCTGTTGGTGCTGAATCCTGGGCAAGGGTCATCGGGAGCGACGATAAACGGCTATCTTTAGTTTAATGGTCAGATTCGCTGATGAGCGATCACGCCTTGCCTCTACCGTAGAGCCTTGTGTTCAACTGGACAACATGATATCAGCGATTGGCTAAGGGATGTCTTTCTCATCCCTTAAGATCGGTTTTAAGATTACTATAAATAGATTATGGCAAGTATGAGGAATGTTGCTTTATGCGTTTTGCCCTAAACTCTACGCCCTTGACTCGCCAGCACTTGTGGCTTGTCATTGTCTTATCTGGATTAGCCCTAATTTTAGCTCATGGAGTGGCACTTCTGTGTCAGGTGAAACCAGGACTATCACTGTGGTTTTTCCCTTCTGGAGTCGCGATCGCACTTACTCTCTGGTTTGAATGGATAGGAATTATTTTAACCGGAATCACCTCACTCGTCATCGCCCCCTTTTGGGGAAGTGGTGATTGGACGGGATTACTCAGATTCACCGATATAATAGTCCCACTGATAACTTGGCTTCTTTATCGCCAACTCTGGCAAGGTTCGCTGTCACTCAAACGCCTCACTGATGCTGTTGTCTTTATTTCTGCTACCCTCGCCGCCTCTTGCACTTCCGCCACGGTTCACAGTTTAGGGTTGCTGGCTTGGGGTAAAATACCGTCGTCTACTCTACTCCAACATTTATCTGATGAGTGGTTAGGGCAGGCGATTGGTATCCTCGCTGTAGCGCCAACGGCTCTTTTATTTCTCACCCGATTCTGGCAAAATCAAGGATGGCTTGCCATTTCAGACCAAGAAAATTCCTCTGTTTGGGATCTCTCGCTGCATCAATGGCTGGAACTCCTGGCATTGGGGTTCTTTAGTACCTGTCTCGCTACCCTCACCGTTTGGGCAACCTTTGATTCCGGCTTGACGTTTGAGCGATTATTGTTTGTTGGTTTTCTGCCGATTCTCTGGGCTGCTATCCGTTTTGGTGCGATGGGTGGAATGCTTTTGGTTAGCTTTTCTATCGGGGTGACGCTGTTAGACTACCTATTTTTTTATCCTAACGCTCTTTCCCTTTCCCCATTGCCCATTTCCGCTGACATTTTATCGCTGCACCAACTGAGTCTACTGACGCAAGGTATTGTCAGTTTACTCTTGGGAGCGGCGATCGCACAACCGGAAACCGTTACCGCCAAACCGACGGCAGATAGCAACTATCCCAGTCGCGCTCAACTCAATGCTTTATTAACTAAAGCCTATACTCGCTTACAAGAATTTAACCAAAAATTGCGGCAAAGTGAAGAACGATTTCGCACCTCTGTGGAAAACATGTTGGATTGTTTTGGTATTTATACCGCAATCCGCGATGAATCGGGTGAGATTGTTGATTTTCGCATCGACTATGTTAATGCTGCCGCTTGTCGTGATAACTTTTTAAGTAAAGAAGAACAAATTGGTCAGCCGTTATGCCAACTCTTTCCAGCTCACAGGGAAACTGGGCTATTTTGGGAATACTCTCAAGTAGTGGAAACGGGTGAACCCTTAATAAAAGAATCCCTAATTTACGAAGATAATTTTGATCAGCACCGCCTGTGTCGCGCCTATGATATCCGGGCGAGTAAGTTAGGAGATGGCTTTATCGCTACTTGGCGAGATATCACCGAAAGTAAGCAGATTGAAGCCGAACGGCAAAACCTGGCACATCAGGTACAGCAGCAGGTGGGACTGTTACAGGGTATTCTTAGCGCCTCTGTGGATCACATTTACCTCTATGACCGTCAGGGAAAATACCTCTACGTTAGTGTATCAGCCGCCAAAGCTTTAGGACGACAGCCTAGTGAGATTGTCGGTAAAACCTGGCGAGAGTTTGGTTTACCTGCACCCATAATGGCTTCCTTTGATGCTCAACGCCAACTGGTATTTGAAACCGGACAAACCTTGACGGATGAAATCAGCTTCCCGACGGTGCAGGGAATTCGGCAGTATGAATATATTCTCTCACCCGTTGCCAATGCTGATGGTAGGATTGAGACAGTGGTGGCTACAGTGAGAGATATTACAGAGCGTCAGCAGATTCAGGCAGAACTCTATCGCCGCCAACAGGAGTACCAAACCCTAATCGAGAATTTACCGGATATTATCGCTCGATTTGACCGTCAATTGCGCCATCTTTACGTTAGCCCAGCCGTAGAATCGGTTACGGGGCGGGCGGCGGCGGAGTTTATCGGCAAAACGAACCGGGAGTTAGGGATGCCTCACTCTAAGTGTGAATTCTGGGATAGCGCCCTGCAAACGGTTTTCGCTACGGGAGAATCAACAATAATTAAATTTGATTTTCTTGACCCAAATAATGTTACTCGTTACTATGAGGCGCGTTTAGTTCCAGAGTTGGCGCAAGATGGCTCAATTCCATCGGTATTATGGATAGCGCGGGATATCACGGATTTAACCCAAGCTGAATTGGCGCGGCGGGAGAGTGAAGAACGACTCCGGTTAGCTTTGGATGGGGCAAAGTTAGGGATATGGGATTACGATGTGCCAGCCGGAAAACTCACCTGGTCAAAATCCTGTAAGCTGATGTTTGGCTTGCCACCAGACGAGGCGGATTATGATTATCAGGTGTTTACCAATTGCCTACATCCAGACGATCGCGATCGCGTTAATCATACAGTAACCGATGCTATTCAAACCAAGCAAGATTATACCTGTGACTATCGGATTATCCATGGTGATGGCATCCAGCGATGGATTGCGGCAAAGGGTCGTGCTTTTTATGATCATAATGACGCACCCACACGCATGATTGGTGTGGTTATGAATATTACTGACCGCAAACAAGCTGAAGTCCAACTCCAAGAACGGGAGGAATTATTCCGCACCTCAGTTGAGACAATGTTGGACTGTTTTGGCATTTACTCCGCCATACGCGATGAATCGGGTGAGATTATTGATTTTCGCATCGACTATGTTAATACGGCTGCCTGTAAAAATAATTGTTTAAGCCAAGACGAACAAATGGGTAGGGGACTGTGTGAAATCCTCCCCGCCCATCGAGAAACGGGGCTATTTGCGGACTACTGTCAGGCGGTGGAAACCCGACAACCGTTCGTGAAAGAATCGGTTGTGTATGAAGATATCTATGATCAGCAGTACCTGAGTCGAGTCTTTGATATTTGTATTACTCCCTTTCGCGATGGGTTTATTGCTACTTGGAGAGATGTGACGGAACGCCAGCAAACCCAAGCTGAACTGTATCGTCGCCAACAGGAATTCCAAGCTTTGGTGGAAAATTCTCCAGATATTATTTGCCGACTTGATCAAGACTTACGTCTTATCTATGTTAACCCAGCCATAGAAGCGGTAACGGGATTATCAGCCCCAACTTTTTTGGGCAAAACTTATGCTGAGTTGGGCATCCCAGAACCCATAAGTACCCACGGGCAAACCACTTTGCGAGAAATATTTGCCACGGGACAAGAGCGAATTACGGAGTTTGATTTCCTCACCCCGAATAATACAACTCGATACTATCAAGCCCGGATGGTGCCGGAATTGGCTGAAGATGGCACGGTGGAATTTGTCTTGGCTATTGCCCGGGATATCACCGATTTAAAACTTGCAGAAGCAGAACGCAATCAGCTACTGGTGCGGGAACAGGAAGCCCGTGCGGCGGCGGAAGCGGCGAGTCGTACCAAGGATGAGTTTTTAGCTATAGTATCCCATGAATTGCGATCGCCCCTCAACGCGATTCTTGGTTGGGCAAAGTTACTCCGCATCCGCCAGTTGGATGAACAAAAGACGAATCGCGCCCTAGAGACAATTGAACGCAACGCCCAAGCCCAAGCCCAACTGATTGACGATTTACTGGATATTTCGCGGATTATTCGCGGTAACATTCGCCTGAATATCTGTCCCACGAATCTAGTGTCTGTGATTGAAGCAGCGCTGGATACGGTGCGTCCCACGGCGACTAATAAACAGATTCAAATGGACTCCCGGTTAGATAGGTCTGTGGCTTGGGTTTCGGGTGATCCCACTCGCTTACAGCAAGTGATTTGGAACCTTCTCTCCAATGCGGTGAAGTTCACCCCAGCAGGGGGACGAGTTGAGATTTATTTAGAACCCGTGGCTCAATTTGCCCAAATCCGGGTCAAGGATACGGGTAAAGGAATTCGTCCAGAGTTTTTGCCTCATATCTTTGAAAGCTTCCGCCAAGCTGATAGCACTACCGCCAGAAAACAAACTGGCTTAGGATTAGGATTAGCGATCGCGCAAAATTTGGTGCAACTACAAGGTGGTACGATTCAAGCCGAAAGCCCCGGAGAAGGGCAAGGGGCGACGTTTATCGTTAACCTACCTCTTTTGGATGATGACGACAAAAAAATAACTGCCGACGATGGAATTAACTCATCCTTGACCTTTGATGCATCTATCTTAAGTCGGATACGCATCTTAGTCGTCGATGATGATGCCGATGCTCGTGATTTCTTAATTGCTATTCTGGAACAGTACGGGGCAATAACAACTGCCACAGCATCGGCAACTGAAGCGCTGGAACGGCTGCAACAAATGAACTATGATTTGCTACTGAGTGATATTGGTATGCCCGGTGAAAATGGCTATAGCCTAATTCGCCGGATCAGGGCGTTACCGTCAGCCCAAGGGGGACAAATCCCGGCGGTGGCTGTAACCGCTTATGCTAGAGAAGAAGACCGCATTGAAGCCCTATCAGCAGGCTTCCAGATGCACATCTCTAAGCCGATTGAACCCAGGCAATTACTGAAGGTCATTGTTCAGTTACCTGGAAGCTGGAAGAACAGCTAGCCCTGGAGATTTTCTCAACTGATTCGATGAATAGTACGATCAGAATTAAACCCCTTTGTCATCTTGGATGGCGTTACAGTGTTTCCCTATTCACCATCACCATCGCCCTATCCCTTCAGCTATTCCTGGCACCTTTATGGGAAATAGAAAGCCCATTTTTGCTATTTTTAGCCGCCGTGATGGTGAGTGCCTGGTATGGTGGCAGGGGGGCAGGAATCTTGGCAACGGTTTTGGCGGTGTTAAGCGGCAGTTATCTGTTTTTATCGCCAACCTATTCTTGTGTGGTGGATAGTCTAGGACAAACCCTACGCTTATTTTTGTTTGTCCTAGAAGGGTTATTTATTAGTAGCACAATCTCCGGTTTAACCGTTGCCAGAGAGCAAGTTACATCCGGACAAGAGGCGTTAAGAGAAAGCGAAGAGAAATTCCAATTGGTGGCGGAAAGCCTACCCCAAATTGTCTGGACTGCCCAATCCGATGGTTCAGTGGATTATTATAATCAACGTTGGGCAGAATATAGTGGCATTTCTCAACAGGAGGGTAAAGGCTGGGGCTGGAAACCCGTTCTGCATCCTGATGATGAACAAAAGACAATAGACACCTGGAATCATGCTTTGGCAACGGGTGAATTATACGAATGTGAGCATCAACTCAGACGCGCCGATGGAGAATTTCGTTGGCATCTGAGTCTCGCTTTTCCCCTACGAGATAGCCACGGTAAAATTATCAAATGGTTTGGCACGGCGACGGAGATTCACCAGCAGAAGCAGACGGAAGCCCAACTGCGGGAAAGTCAGGAACTGTTCAAAAATTTTATGGACTATAGCCCAATCGCCGCCTATATTAAAGAGGAATCAGGACGCTATATCTTTGTGAACCGGATAGTAGAACAAACCTGGCATCGTCCTTTGATGAATTGGCTAGGGAAAACCAATTTTGACTTCTTTTCAGATGCGATCGCGCAGCCAATCCGGGAGAATGATCTCAATGCGTTAGCAGGTGATCAAGCGATTGAACTATTAGAAACCACGGAAAACGATGATGGTATCCACTATTGGCTTTCCTATAAGTTTCCCTTAAAAACTGCCTCTGGGCAACGTTTATTGGCAGGGATGTCGATGGATATCACGGATCGCCAGCAAATGGAGGAAGCGCTGCGACACAGTGAACAACGATTCCGACAAGCGGTGATTAATGCCCCTTATCCGCTGATTATTCATGCCGAAGATGGGGAAGTGCTGCAAATTAACCAAATCTGGACGGAATTGACCGGATATACTCATGATGACATTCCCACCATGGCAGATTGGACGGAAAAAGCTTACGGAGAACGTCGGCAGGTTGTGGGGGAGCAGATTGATCAGTTATATGCGTTGAATGATAGAATCCATGACGGAGAAGTGGCGATCGCGACGAAACAGGGTAGCCAGAGAATTTGGGATTTTAGTTCCGCCCCCCTCGGAAAATTACCAGATGGCAGACGTACCATCATATCTATCGCCACCGATATTAGCGATCGCAAACGGGCAGAGGAGTTACTCCGGGGACAAAAGCAGATTCTGGAAGCGATTACCACGAATGTTCCCCTGTCTGACATCCTCGATGCGATCACGCAATTAATTGAATCTCACGCGGATGAGTCAATTTGTGCCGTGTTGCTGTTAGATCAGCAAAAGAAAAGATTGTACTATGGTTCTGCGGGGAGTTTACCCGAACGGATTCAGCAGGTAACCGCTGACTGTTTGGCGATTGGTTCTGGTGCGGGAAGTTGTGGCACAGCCGCCTATCGCGACGAACCGGTAATTGTCTGTGACATTGCTAACAACCCGCTTTGGGCAGACTACAAAGACATTGCCCTAGCTGAGAATCTAGCCGCCTGTTGGTCGATTCCGCTGCACTCGAGCCATGGTGAAGTTTTGGGTACTTTTGCCCTGTATTATCCCACGCCTCGCCATCCTAGCGACAACAATTGGAATTTAATCGATCAATTCACCCACTTAGCCGAGATTGCCATCGAATCGTCTCAAGCCAAGCAAGCCCTCAAAGCTAGCCAAGAACGGTTGCGGCGATTGGCGGAATCAGATTTAATGGGGATTCTCTTTTGCGACATCTATGGGGGAATCCAAGATGCCAATGATACCTTCCTCCACATTGTCGGCTATAGTCGTGAGGATGTGCAAGCAGGGCGACTGCGTTGGCGTGACATTACTCCACCGGAGTATCTTCCCTTAGATGAAATTCACATTGCCCAGGCAAAGGCAAAAGGACGGTGTACTCCTTATGAAAAAGAGTATATTCGCCAAGACGGGACTCGGGTTTGGGTACTGATTGGCTATGTGTTGCTGGGTGAGGCGCGGGATGAAGCAGTGGCGTTTATTCTGGATATTAGCGATCGCAAACAATCTGAAGCCATTTTCAAGCGACAATCCCAGGAATTAGCCCAAGCCAACCGCCTCAAAGATGAGTTTCTCGCCACCCTTTCCCATGAACTCCGCACCCCCCTAAACTCAATCCTGGGTTTAGCCAAACTTCTACCCATGCGCCGCTTGAATGAAGAGAAGATGGCGCGGGCGCTGGAGACGATTTCTCGCAATACTCAATCCTTAGCGCAACTGATTGAAGATGTCCTGGATATGTCGGATATTATCACTGGAGAACTGACATTGGATGTCTCGCCGGTGGAACTACTGCCGATTATTCAACGGGCAATTGCCTCCATCCGGGCGGCGGCTGAGGCTAAGACACTGCAAATCGAGATGCAGTTAGATGCTTCAGTGGCTCCCATATTAGGGGATGCCAGCCGCTTACAACAAGTTGTCTGGAATTTACTCTCCAATGCGGTTAAATTCACACCCAAGGGAGGACAGATTCAGGTTCGCTTAGAACAGATTGAGGATCAGGCGCAAATCCAGGTAATTGATACCGGGATTGGCATTAATGGCGAATTACTCCCCTTTGTCTTTGATCGGTTTCGTCAGGGTGACGGTTCACTGACGCGATCATACGGAGGTATAGGGATGGGATTAGCGATCGTGCGTTACCTAGTGGAACTACAAGGGGGTACAGTGTGGGCAGAAAGTCCCGGATCAGGTCAGGGTGCCACATTCACTGTGCGCTTTCCCCTCTTTACTGATCAAGGCATAAGGCATAAGCCATAAGCAACATAAATTCGCATTACATCCGGAAACCGTAGGGTGGGCACTGCCCACCAGCCTTAAGTCAGCGACATTCTAAAACACCTGTCTGATTCCGCGAATTCCCAACGCTAGGACAAAACGACGATAAAATCTAAGCAACGAGAATCGAACGCCGAGGGAGGATTTTTATGCCAAACCCTTTTCCTGGGATGAACCCTTACCTAGAACACCCAGAAATCTGGCCCGGAATACATTTATTACTAATTAGTGAACTGACTAAGTTCCTGTCTCCTCAACTACGTCCCAAATACAGAGTGGCGGTTGAAGTGCGTCTGTATGAAACCATTGGCGAACAATCACTCCTGGTTGGTATTCCTGATTTAACAGTCAAAGGTTCACAGGCGACAACTTAACAGTCAATGACCAATGTTGCTGTCGCCCCATCCCCACCTCAACCTGAGACAGTACAAGTTCCCGTACCTGAAACAATTAAACAAGGTTATTTAGAAGTACGAGAAGTCGCCACAGGTGAAGTCGTAACCGTCATTGAAATCCTCTCTCCAATTAATAAAGGTTCTGGAGAAGGTCGCCAAGACTATGAAACTAAACGCAATAAAATCTTTGGCAGTTCAACTCATTTAGTGGAAATTGATTTTCTGCGTAAGGGAAAACCTTTGCCAATTTATCATAGCAATAGTCAAACTCATTATCGAATTTTAGTCAGTCGAGGAGATCGTCGTCCTCAAGCTGATTTGTATGCCTTTAATCTACGAGATACCATTCCCTCATTTCCCTTACCCTTGAAGTCTGGCGATCGCGAACCATTCGTAGACTTACAGGTATTGTTGAATAATGTGTACGACCAAGCCAGTTATGATTTAGCAATCGATTATACTCAAGAACCTGTACCGCCATTGTTAGCGGATGATCGGGTTTGGGTGAATACATTATTAACCGAGCAACAACTGCGATAGGGCTAGCCGGGGAAGCTGTCGCGATCGCAGCATCCGGGAAAATAATCACCCCTAATAAAAATGTACGGGATCCAAAACCCAAGCCCCTACTCCCTATCACTGTAATTATGGGTATTCAACCGGACATGATATTATTCATTGTTCGAGAGGGAAATAGCGATCAAATTCAGCTTCATACTCCCACGCTATTCCCTCTGGATCACGAGTTCGGGTGTAGTCGGATAAAACCACAGGGTAGCCTCGGATGTCGGTTAACTTCCTCGTATCGCTCTTGAGACGTTCAGCTAATTGGTTCTGAGTCAGGCTTTTGTCTTTAGGAATAGTTGATGGAGACGCAGGTGGGGATGATTCTGCTGTGATACCGCTACCTTTTGTCTCGAAATCATTGGCGGGTTTAGGTGGGGGAGCTGTCCCCAAATAGGTTGATAAAATTTTATCGATCGCTTCGGCTTCAGATAGCGCCTGAGCCTGCATAAACTCTCTGAGTTTGCCGTATGTGACTGGACTAATGTAGCCGACTACACGGAAATTCTGATTTGCCATAGTTTACCCTTTCCTAAAACTCCCCAATAGCTATCTAGTCCGAAATTGTGCCATCAGGCATAGTGGCACTACGTAAATTAGCACCGTCCAACTCTGCATTGGTTAAGTTGGCGGATTTGAGATTAAGTAGGTTGGTGGAAATAAACTCAACCATATTAAGTTATGTTAACAAGCCTCAAACCCTTACAAATGACGAATGACCAATGACGTAGCTTGCTTCTCGCGAAGCGAGTATGACGATCCCCACCGTTAACTTTAATTGTCCCCACCTACTTAGCTCTGCCTAAATCGGCTTTATGCAAGTTTGTAGCTTGCAGATTAGCACCTTGAAGTTGAGTTTCTGTGAGATAGGCGGTACTCAAGTCAGCGTTACTCAGATTCGCATCGACAAGATGGGCTTTATGGAAATTGGTTTTACTCAGGTTAGCACCACTGAGATTAATCTGATTCAGGATTGCCTCACTCAAATTAGCTCGACTCAGATCAACTTGAGCAAAATCCCGTTCTCCATCTGCGTATCGCTGCATCAATTCACTCGCATCCATTACGTTGACCTCTCAATGACTACAATTCCGATAGCATTACCAATCTCAGCTTAGACATATCCCTAGTCAGGAATCCCCTGTCTCTAGGCTTAGATTTGCTTCCCCTGCTTCCAGACGTAGCATGCTACGTCTCTACATATTCCCTCAGATGCAGGTTTTTTATCTTGTGGTGAGGTAATCTGCGATCGCATGGACTGTTTTAGTTTCCCTTATGTCGATTCTGCTAGTCATTTCCGGACTGCTCATTCTCATCGTTGTCTCCATTGATGTCCTGATCACCACCCTGACAGTAGGGGGAGGAGGACCTCTAACCAGCAGAATCTCGGCTTGGCTGTGGAAAATCGCGCTTACGATTCATCGCTGGCGTTCCCATCATCGCTTATTGGTCGTTACAGGCTGGATAGTTCTCGTTAGTGTCGCCGTGCTTTGGTTTGTTTTAACCTGGATGGGATGGACATTATTGTTTAGCGCTGATGAAACAGCGGTAGTAACACCGAAAAAATTGCCCGCTACGACTTTAGAAAGAATTTACTTTGTCGGTTATACTATCTCAACCCTAGGCATGGGGAGTTATAGTCCTCAAGGTGCAGTTTGGCAAGTTGCTACAGCAATTGCTTCGGTGAATGGGTTCTTTTTAGTCACCTTGGCAATCGCCTATCTCTTACCTGTGGTTTCAGCCGCGACTCAGCAACGCCAACTGGCGGTTTATATTTCCGCTCTCGGTGGTACCGCTGACGAAATTCTGGTCAGAGCCTGGAATGGCGAAGATTTTGGACAATTTGACCAGCATTTAATTGCTTTGACGCCAATGCTAGCCCAACAGGGAGAACGCCATCTGACTTACCCAATTCTTCATTATTTCCACAGCATCGAACGCTCTCGCTCGATCAAGCTGAGTTTAGTGGCTCTTGATGAAGCGCTAACTATCTTGGAATATGGTGTCAAAAAGTCAAATCAACCCGATCCGGCGGCGCTAGGTGCAGCACGCCGAGCAAGTGCGGCTTATTTGAAAACCCTTAAATCCGCTTACTTAAAACCCGCCTCACAAAACCCACCGCTTCCATCTCTGGAACGACTCAGGAGACAAGGGATTCCCACGGTTAGCGATCGCCAATTCTGGGACGCCACCAAACAAGTCACCAAACGCCGACGGCTACTGTTGGCGCTGATTCACAATGACGGCTGGGTTTGGGATGCGATCGCCTCAAGCCAAACCACCAATCGAGCTACCACCTTAGATGATCAGACGACGATTGACAAAGTAATATTGCATTGATTAGGGAACAGGAAGGGGAACTTGTAGAGACGCTTCAACGCTAAATTAACCAGTAATAAATAACCATGAAAAAAATTAAGTACATCCTCTTAGGTTTAGTCGGACTATTCTGTTTTCTTTTAATTTGGGGCTTAGTTGAACCTTATACCCTCGACACAGAAGAAGAAGTTGCCGTCATTCCCAATCTTCCTGCGGCTTGGCAAGGAAAACGAATTGGACTGGTTTCAGATTTTCAATACGGAATGTGGCTAGATAATACCCCCACTGTCCGCCGTAGTATAGCGGAACTGGTGGAAGAACGCCCTAGTTTAGTCCTGATTAGCGGTGACTTTATTTACCATGCCTTTAAAGGTACAGACCCAGAAATTGCTAACATCGTCGATTTAGTCCGTCCCTTACCCGAAGCCAATATTCCCACCTATACAGTGTTGGGTAATCACGACTACGGTATGATTAGCTTGGATACTCCACCCAAAGAGAACTTAGCGGCACGGTTAGAGGCGGCGTTAGAAGAGGTTGGCATAGAGGTTCTGGAAAACCAAGCCGTAAAGTTACCGCAACCCGGAAACTCTGGGGAAAATCTCAGTGATGGAAATACCGACTCTTTTTATTTAGTCGGCATTGGTTCCCATCTGGCAAACAAGGATCAACCAAAAGATGCGATCGCGCAAGTGCCATCCACAAATCCCAGGATTGTAATGATGCACAATCCCAAATCATTTCCAGCGTTACCTGCCAATACCGCACCCGTAGCCGTTGCGGGACACACTCATGGCGGACAAATTCGCCTACCCTTCACACCCCAATGGTCTTGGTTAGCACTAGCTAAAAACTGGGAACACATTGATGGCTGGAGTGACGGCTATGGCGCCTCAGGTAATAACCTGTATGTTAATCGTGGGATTGGCTTTAGTGATCTGCCCATACGACTCAACTGTCCTCCAGAGGTCACTTTATTTACACTACAGGGAATAGGGAATAGGGAATAGGGAACAGGGAACTAAGATTAATTTATTCCGGGAGGTAGATGTTAATTTTAAGAAGTCACCTCAACCCACCCCTGGAAATCCGATGAGCTACTGTATCAACCCCAAGTGCGACCAACGGGAAAATCCTGAGTATCTGGAATACTGCCAAGGCTGTGACACTCCATTAACCATCAACAGTCGATATCGGCTGCTGAAACCCCTTCGACCCCTAGACGCACCCAATCCCACCAAAATCTTTGAAGTCCAGGATTTGGCAGCAGAGGCGGCAATTCAAGGGGCAAAACGTAAAGTGCTGAAAGTTTTAACCCGGAACAATTCCACCTTAGTTCGCCTGTTCAGACAAGAATCCGAAATTTTAAAGAAACTTAACCATCCGGGTATTCCTAAAGTTCAACTCGAAGACAATTACTTTACCGTTTCTGTCGCCCGCCGTGCCAGACCTTTACATTGCTTGGTGATGGAACAAGTGGAGGGGATAAATTTACGAGAATGGCTCAAACATAATCAACCCATTTCCGAAGCAAAAGCCATTGAATGGCTAAAACAGTTACTCGATATATTAGATACGCTGCACCAACAACAATATTTCCATCGGGATATTAAACCCTCGAATATTATGCTGCGACCCAATGGTCAACTGGTGCTAATTGATTTTGGGACAGTTTGCCAAATGAGCGGTACAGTTGTCCAACGGCTGATGGGAAAAGATGTAACCGGAGAAGGAGTTTTTTCACCGGGTTATACCCCTCCTGAACAAATCAACGGTAATGCGGTTCCCCAATCGGATCTCTATGCCTTAGGACGTACCTTTGTGCATTTACTGACAGGTAAACATCCTTTAGAACTAGACACCAACCATAAAACAGGTGAATTAATGTGGCGCAAACATACGCACAAAATCTCTGAACCCTTAGTCGAGTGGCTTGACTATTTTATGGCTCCATTTGTCCATCGTAGACCGCCAAATGCGGCATTTATTTTGCAGCATTTCCAGAAACAACCCCTCCCTCATCCAGACATACCCCAAACCTCTCCACTTCCCTTAGGGTTAATGATTCTCAATCTTGTCATTTTCTCAATTTTATTAGTATCAGGAGTCCTTTGGTTACAAGCCTACCAACAGCACCAGCGGCAGTTGTCTCCTCAAGGGAATGTTCTGTTCATGCACAGAAGTTAAAGACATTCATCTGATGTCCCAAAAAAAGCAAAAAAAGAGGGAAGAGTGTCTTTTTCTCTTCCCCCTTGCTGATTCTGTTGTTCGGCTTTTCCGCTTTCTTTCAACTTCTTGAGCAACATTTGCCGTTGCTTTTTCAGTTGTCTGGCTCTGGCGGAACCGCCTTTGCCTTTGTCATTTCGCCCTTGACGGCGAGGAGACTCCCAACTCTTGAGTCGTTGTGTCATCTGTACCACCTCTCAATCTGAATGGCTCTCAATCTGAATGGGCGGAGAGAGACTCGAACTCTCACGACCAGAGGTCGCCACATTTTGAGTGTGGTGCGTCTACCAATTTCGCCATCCGCCCTTGGATGCAACCTTTTCATTATAACCAATAGATGTCGGTTGTAGCAAGGACTGATAGGCTTGAGAACTTGCCCATTGATCAATTTCCCGCGCCCTTAACACGGGGACGGGGTGGCTCAACTGGGCAGTTTGAGCGGATTTGAGCAGTTCTCCCAATTCCGAGTTACTGATATCATCATAGGCTCTGGCTTGGGCGATAAAGGCGTCGAGGTTTAGTTGGGGAGCTAGGGTTGGTGAACCGCCAGCGAGTTTCATCAGCACCGACATCACCACTCTAGGATTTTGAGTTGCCAGTAGCGCCGCGCGATCGCAGGAAAATTCCGCACACCTTAGCCACTCCAGCATCTGTTCCTGAAGGCTTTGGGCAATCACAGCGCCCCAAGTTGGCAGTAAAGACGCCGCTAAAATCATAATGTTGAGCGGTGTCAGATAAACCCCATGCTCACACTTGAGATGTCCCAATTCGTGAGCAATCACCGCCTGAATTTCTTCGGGGGTGAGCATATCAATTAAAGCGGTGTGCAGGACGATAAATGGCTGCTTACCCCGCATGGCAAAGGTATAAGCATTTGGCACGGGATGCTGCTGCACGTATAGTTGAGGGGGTTCTAAGTCCAGGGTTTTGCAGGCGTCTAGCAGTAAATTATGCAGATGGGGTAGCTGATTTTCTCCCACCAAAACACTAGCAGCAATATTATTCAGGTAAAAGAATTGTTCCGCCAAGGGTCCGAGGAGATTTCGCACCATCAAGTCCAGTCCAGGGAACTGCTTCAAGGCTTGAGTGGCTTGAAAATCAAGGGGATGACGGAACTGGTCTGCCTTTAGACCAACTAACGGTGTTTGGGTCATAGGTTATTGGTCATTAGTCTTATGTCTTATGTCATTGGTCATTGGTTGATCCTAATGACTTCCTCTAGTGTATCGAGAAGCTGAGCCGACAATTGATGTGCCATGGAACGTCTGGAACATGACCGTTAAGGGCGATTACACTAGCCGAAGGGAGGATTCACCCGTCAGATAGCCATTGTTTAACCCGCTTTAAACTGTCCCAGTCCGGCTTTCTATTCAATCCATCCTCAATACTCTCAAAGACATCCTGACGAACTTGAGAATCCGTCGCCATCATCTGCTTAACGGTGTCGATGTGTTGACGCACCCCAGTTTGCCCGGTTTCCAACATCGCTACCGCTAGGTTTACTCGCGCTTGGGGCGCATTGGCATCAATTTTCGTCCCCTTAAGCGCTAGTTTATATGCCCGTTCCGCTTGGTCATCCAGCAAATACAACCAAGCCAGACAACTCCAAGCGGCGGCGTTTTTCGGGAAGCGATCGCACAGTTGTTTAAATACAGGAATCAGGGAATCAGGTCCCTCACCCGCGTTGTAGCGTTCTAAGCCACTCTCGAACAGAGAATTAACAGTTTCGGTCATAGATTCAATTTTAGGTTTACCGCGATCTGATGTGAGTAGGGGTTTGGTTCCCTTAGGGTTTGGGAACCAAACCCCTACTCCTATTCCCCCGTTTTTAATTAAACGCCAAAGGATTTACCACAGCCACAGGTTTGATTGGCGTTAGGGTTGGTGAATTGGAAGCCTCCCCCAATCATGGCATTGCTGTAATCTAAGACCAAACCGTACAGGTACAGGATGCTTTTGGGATCACATATTATTTTGAAGCCCTCGTAGTCAAACACTTCATCGTTATCCCGTACCTTACTGGGATCTTCAAAATCCATCATGTAAGACATCCCGGAACAGCCCCCCTGACGGACACCAACCCGCAAGTATAGGTCTTGTCCTTGTTGGTCTCGCAGCGCCACAATATGCTTGAGGGCTTGTTCGGTCAGTTGGATACCTCGTTGCTGTGTTGTTGCTTGTGTCATAAGTATGTTGTAACTCCTGGTTAGGTTAAACTTGGATGACGAACGACTGATGTTCCACGCTTATGGATCAAGTTTATCGAGACTGACCCCTTAACGTGTATTTACCCGATAAAAATTTTCTGGGGAACTCCTTTGTCTAAACAATGAAGCGCAGCCCGGAAGGTATTGCGGTTTAGCGTATCGCGGAAGTCTCCACCCTCAACAGACGGATTTTCGTAGCCGTCAGGCGAGAATGAACGGCTGTAGGGTGGGAATGACTAGCGAGAAACCGGAGGAACGGAAGTTTCCAATACATCTGGCAACGGCAGTCTATCAATTCAGTCTTCAATCAGTTGAGTAACCCTATTATTTTGCGTTGCAACTATTAGCACGCTAATACTATCATGTATATTGGTTGCTGACCCCCTTGGGCGTATGGACATCAGACAGGCTAATTCCGAAGTAGCAGTAATATGCTGGTCGCTCCAAACATCGCAGCCAAGGAAAGAATATGACCACTGGTTCGTAAGGTTACGCCCTGCGGTAAAAGAAAAGCCAAGCCATGTTGTACGAACAAAGAATAACGACCTGCGGAAGGCGGGTTGCTGCCTGGGTTCACCCTTTGTTGAGGTGATAAAGACTCCTTTGAGTTAGAGATGCTGTGTAAGACCAATTTGTATTGCTACAAATTGGCAACGGCAAGCGAGACAGGAAGCGATGATGGTTGTTTCAATGAAGCTGCGGCTTCACCGGATCTTGCCGGAGTACTTCACTAGGAGTATCTATTATTAATCTATTATTAATCATGGCTGACCTGCCATGATTTTTGCACTTATTGCCAAATACCCTATGTCTGCTCTCAATCGCAATACTCGTCGTCGGCTCAAACGATTACCCCAAATGCCCAGCGTCTGGGAAGGGGATCGCCGTTCTTTAGTGACTGTATCCGATCAGGGTGATTTTGATGCTGAGGGTAATAATGAGTGCATTCTTTGGGTGGATGGCTCAGAAGGAATTGTCCGAGCGATGGATATCGTCTCGCCCGAAATGGGACCCGAAGCGATTGTTCGCACCCTCTTGCGAGCCATGGAACATCCCCAAAGTCCGGCTCGACCCGCCCGTCCCTCTAAAATTGTGGTACGCGATCGCGAAGTTCAGTTTTTGTTGCGTGGGGTACTGCAAGAATTGGAGATTGCCATCGATTATGTCCCCGATTTACCCCTAATTGATGAATTATTTCGCGGGTTTGAGGAAATTGCCCTCCAGCGCCAGCCGCATTTACCTCCTAAGTATGCCGATCTATTGATTGGCAAGGCCTATGACTTATGGCGGGATGCGCCTTGGGATGTCTTGGCTGATCATCAAATCCTGAGTGTGGAATTAAATCGCTGGGATGTGGATGAGTTCTACGTCTCGGTCATGGGTATGCTGGGTGTCGAGTACGGAATTCTGCTCTATCGCTCCTTAGATTCACTGCAACGGTTTCGGGAGTCGGTCGTCAATCAGGAATCGGTCGAGGCGATGGAACAGGCATTTTTGGGACAAGATTGCTTGTTTATTACATATCAAGCGGCGGATGAGGACTTTGAAGATGATCAGGATGTAGATTTAGCCGATTTATCCGTTGAAGAGATTTTGCCGAGTTTTGGTGCGGTGCATCCATTAGAGGGAATGCGCCCCTTCCTGGATGAGGAAGAAGCCCTACTTGTCTATATGGCCCTGGAAGCCCTACATCGATTTTTCCAAGGATCATCCCGAAAATTAGCGGCGGATGATTTTCCGGCGATGAACAAGCGCTTCGGCATCCCTATCCCTGTAGATACGGAAGAAGAAGATACGGAGTCAAAATCAACGGCGTCGATTAAAGTGTCTACACGACCAGAGATCGCATCTGAGTTATGGGAGATGGCGATTGATGATGATATGGATGACGAAGACTGGGATGAGGATGAGGATGAGGAGGAACTAGAACTTCCGCTACGGGATGACTTAATCCCGAAAGATTCCTATCTGAGTTTGGGGATGATGCCCTGGGAGAATATAGCACTCCTACGGGAAGGTGTTGATTTTTATCAGTCTCAAGACGTCCCGCCCCTAGGAGAAGGGTTACCTGTGGTGTTAATTCAAACCACTCGCCCGAAAGCCAAAGTGTTAATCGAGCAAATTAAAACAGCCGGCGGACTTAAGGGGATTGGCTTTAACCCCGGAGAAGATCCTCTAGTTGGCGAGCGCTACGATTTAGGCATTTTGCAAACAGGAGATAATCATCTATACCTATTTGGTGAGTTTCCTGAAGCTGATCCGACTCATACGGCGAATCGTGAGCATTGGGAAAAACGGTGTCTAAAAACGAAGGGCTACTGTGGGTTAATTATCGCCAGAGGACTCAAAGGTGCTTCCCGTGGTAATCCTCAACCCAAGGATATGATGGCATTCTTTGAAGCGCGATCGCTCTCGGTTAAGGAGTTAGGATTAGGTATGTTACAACTTATGCCTGTGTTTGAATTCTAAATTCTGGGGAACAAGGAACAGGAAGTCTTGGTATGAAACACCTGTAGGGGCGACCCGCTTGCACCAATTAACAACTGTATCCACTCAATTTACTCGGGTCGCCCTTTACTCAATCGCTTTTGACATTATTCTGAATCATTAGTAGAAGCATCTGGCGTATCACCTTGGGGTTCATTCGCTGTATTCTCAGTTGAAGTAATGTCTGAGGTCACATCTGTTTCAGACAAATCTTCAACCGGAACCGTTGTCGGTTCATACCGATGAATGCGAATTCGGTTCAGGCGAGGTCCTGCGGCTGAGATAACTTTTAACTCTAGATTCTCATAATTTAAAACTTCCCCTTGCAGCGGAATTTTTTGGAACTGATATAATAAAAAACCCGCCAAGGTTTGATATTCATCGGTTACAGGTAAATTTAAATCCAAAAGTTCGTTAACCTCTTCTAAATCCATTTGAGCTTGAACTAAAAAGGTTTGTTCATCCACAAGTTGGATCGGTACTTCTTCGGGACTTTCCGGTTCTGGGTTATCACCAATAATTTCCGCCACCAAATCCTTCAGCGTCACCAAGCCAGCCGTACCGCCAAACTCATCCACCACCATCACCATTGCCAAATGCGATCGCTGCATCAAGGGTAGGAGTTCGCTCAAGGGGGTTAATTCCGGGACAAATCGGGCGGGACGAATCCAGGGTTCAATCGGTGTATCTAAGGTTAATTTTCGCTCCGACAAGGGTTTAGCTAACTCTTTAAAATGGATAATCCCGCGAATATCATCCAGAGATTCCCCCGTTACCGGATAGCGAGAATGGTTGGTATTGGCAATTTCTTCTAACACCATTTGCACCGTTGCTGTACTGGAAATGGCATCAATGCTGGTGCGCGGAACCATCACCTCAGTTGCCAAAACTTCGCCAAATTCAAAGACATTATTCAGTAACTCTCGTTCTTCGGCTTCTAAACCAGTGGATTCCCGCTCGGTGGTAATAATTAACTGTAACTCTTCGGGGGTCACCTGGTTATTCCACCATCCCCCCGTATATTGCACACCAACCAGCCGCAATAAACAGCGCGTTGATTGGTTCAAAATCCAAATAAACGGATTGAAAAATCGGGCAATCACCAGACTCGGAGGACCCAAAAACCGAGCCAACTCTTCAGAATACAGCAGCGCCACGGATTTAGGACAGAGTTCACCGAGAACAATTTGCAAATAAGCAATCAGGAAAAATCCCACCGGAATCGCCAGAGAATGAGCCATTCCTTGAACCATCTCTGGGGGTAAAGGCAATTGAGTCAGTACAGCAGCAACGAAAACAGCGACAGTATTCTCTCCAATCCAGCCCAAGGCTAAACTGGATAGAGTAATGCCTAACTGAGTCGTTGAAAGGAGACGCTCAATACTCTGTTGTAAGGATTGAACTGTCTTCGCTTGCACATCCCCCGCATCAACCAATTGGTTAATCCGCGATCGCCGCACCGAAACCATGGAAAATTCAGCCGTGACAAAAAAAGCATTGATGGCAATCAAAAGCAGGACTAATAATAATCGCAATAGCATGTCCCGGCTGGTAAGGGGTTCAGAAGCACTCGCAGTCAGAAAAATTAAGTGGGCAACCATAAGATTGGTAGCAGGTAACCAGCAAAAGCAGTTAGTCGGTGGGGACAAGTCAAGTTAACGGTAGGGATCGTCATTTGTCATTCGTCATTCGTCATTAGTGAGGGTTTGAGGGGTATTTACAGAACTTAATAGAGTTGAGTTGATTTCTACCGACCTACTTAGTTAGGTGTATTTGCACCAACCGACTTAAGCTAATACCATTGTTAACCAATTGGACCGAGTGATCACTCTACCCAACCCGCTCAAACGTGATGTTTTTTCCACGCTTCATGCTCCCAACCTGCTCCGTTTCTGTTTACCTGGCGACGGGAATTTCGGACATTTTCAGCTTGAGCTTTTGATCAGGATAATCAGTCAAGGTTAACGAAAGCGCTTTGGCTTCATCCAGCAACGCTGTAGGAATACTCACCGTACCCGAAAATTCCTCGCCATTTGACGGCAATTCTCCCGGTAACCCTTCAGTAATCGCACTCAACGCTCGACCTTTGTCGTCGGTAACATTTAAAAAACTGTAAAGAAATCGAACCGGATTATCCCCTTCATTCTTCAAACTAACATCCAGCAACAACGAGCCTCCTTGAAGATTGGCGGAACGAACCTCCAACGTGACCCCCCGATCCTGGCTTTTGAGGGGTAAATTTTGATTTGAGCCACTACTGGTAAACGATGTCTCTGTGTCAAATACATCCGATTCAGATGATTCTTCTTCACGTTCAGATTGCTGATTCTCTGCGGCTGACTCGTCTGGCTTCTGCGTCTGAGTCTGGCTCTTTGACTCAGAGTCGTTATTATCGGAATTAGAATCTTTATCCTTGTCTTGGTCATGGATATAGGCGTGAACGTTGACCAGGATCTCCCGTTCACTCAACAGCGCCACCTCTTTGTCACCCGGCTCAACCTCCTGGTTATTTGCCAGCTTCTTCGTCGGGCGAACATCTGGCTGAGTCACACCTTTGAGAGCTTCATGACCTAGGGAAAATCCCCACATGGCACTCACAAAGCCGGCACCTAACATCATTGCCAGCAGAATCAGAGTGAGTGCTACAGTCGAGTTGAATTTCATTACTGATTCAAGTTATAGAAGAAGAGTAACACGACTTATGGTTATAGCGCATCAAGACCAGTGACAGCTTACACTAACGCTGGAGGTAATACAGCCGAAGCCATCATCAGGTGGACAAGATTTGTCAAGAATAGCATAAAGCCAGATGACAGCTCACAGACCTTTATACAGCATTATCATAAATCTCAGGACTAGATTACTCCACGGAGCAGCCCTCTCCATTTTAGTTTTTGTCGCCGCGTTAATGTAAAAAAAGTTGATGGCAAATGTTGCATTTAATTAAGACTCTGGATCGGCGGCGCGATCGCAATCTGAATCTCCCAGCATCACCATTATTCTCCCAGTGCGGCTTGGCTGCAAATACCCACTCCTTAACAATAGGCGACAAAGCCGATAACATAAACAAGTGCAGTCGTCTGCCCTCTGCCCCGGTGTCTCTTTGTACTAGAAGCATTCTTCTGCAATAGGCAACGAGCATCAGGAATCGCTCAATGGTTGCTTCCAACTCCGATTACTATAATATAGATTAAGGAGCAATTAACCAGGGTTGGCCGAGCGGTTGAGGCAGCGAACTCATAATTCGCCCAAGGCAGGTTCAACTCCTGCACCCTGGATTTGGTTTTGACATCCTCCCCCCTCCCCCGCTCAAGTGGCTAAAGCCGCTACCGTGGCAATGGAGCTTCAAAGAAAAACTCACTCCCTTCAATTTGGGGACTCGCTTGGGGTCTAAATCGCTCAGAAACAGGCAATAACCGCACCGAGGTGTCGAAGGGAT
>NZ_JBKHHI010000070.1:0-21687 GCF_046539235.1 Coleofasciculus sp. | reverse complement strand
AAATTACAAATACTCCTTAAATGACAGATTGACTAACCTACATCTCCTCTAACCATTTCATCTATAGCACTACTGTTATTGTCTTCTTGAGCCGTCAGCACATCAAAGCCTCTCAGTTGCAGACCAATTTTAATGGCTCGATGAACTGGAGCATCAAAATAGTAAGAGATTGCCATTTTTATCCCTACTGTCCCCGTTTTTTCTGAAGTTTTTGTTTGAAGTCTGAGGTATAATGACCGACTTTCATTTGAATTAATTCAGCTTGTAGTGTTTGAATGGTTTGCTGTTCTTCAGCAATTTGAGAATCAATTTGGGATTTATAGGTGTAGTAATAACTAAGGGCAGAATAAATGGCAGCAAGGGAAATTTCAGGGTACTGAAAGTGCAATTCTTCTGGACTCCAACCGTGGGCGTGTTTTTCTTGAATTAGTTGGGAAACAGAAACACGACTATCTGCAATTTTCGCCTGACCTTGACTGTCAATTTTTAGGTATTGCCAAGTTAGGGGATTGTCTGTGGTGAAGGTCATATTCAGAATCAGGTAAGGGTTGATCTGAATTATAGCAATGTTCATAGAAAACATCACAATTTGGAATTGGATGCAGTTGTCCAGAGAGCAGAAACCAGGTTTCTATTACCATCTTGGTTAGGATACAGAAACGCTGACAGAAACCCGGTTTTTTTGAGTCAGCTTTACTCTTTCTGGATTTCCAATTTGGCGAAGTGTTCTTGAACAAGGCGATGGATGAAGCGGTAGCGGTTGCCGACTCTTTGCAGGATAAGGCGTTCTGTGCAGTAGTCGAGGAAGCGGGTGATATTCCAGGGCATTATTCCAGTTAACCAAAGAGTAAGGCGAAATGCAAAATATTGGATATACGAAAATCCTGTTAATGAACCAAAAATTAATCCTAAAATCATACTATAGCAGCCCTAAATAGGTCGCAACAGATATAATAGTAATAATACATCCCTAGTAAAAAGACAAAAGATGAACATTATAGATGAATTGGCTAATTTTATTAATCAGACAAAAGAGACCAAAGAAATTAAAAGGGCTTTGGCGGTAAAAATGATTTTGGAAGGAAAATCTTATCGTGAAGTCAAAGAACTATTAAAAGTTTCTCACAGTTTTATCAGCCAATGGAAAAATCAAGCGCTTTTTCAGGGTGTAGAAAGTAGGGGCTTGGTAACCAAGCCCCTACTTCAATATAAAGGTAGAGCAGGTTACTTAAAATCTGAAGAAAAAGAGCAAACAATTCAGTGGTTGAGAGAACAAGATTATCTAAGATTATCAGACTTACAGAAGTATTTGCAGGAGCAATATAATGTAGTTTTTGAGTCCAATCAAAGTTATTATAGCTTATTTAAAGAGGCTCAAGTGAGTTGGAAAAAGACTCAAAAAAAGAATCCGGCTAAAAATGATGAATTAGTCAAAGCTAAAAAAAAAGAAATAGAGGCAAGGCTAGAAAAATGGAAACCGGAAATAGAAGCTGGAAGCCGGACGGTGCTTATGCTTGACGAATGTCATCTGCTGTGGGGTGATTTGTTAGGTTATGGGTGGGGAAGAACAGATGTAAGAATAGAAGTTCCTCTCAAAAATGAAAAAGAAAGACAGACTTATTATGGGGCTTTAGATTATCAAACCAAAGAGTTTATAGTCAAAGAATATAAAAGTGGAAACAGCGAAAATACAATCGATTTCATCGAGTATTTAAAAAGGAAACGACCCGGAAAAAAATTATCGATATTTTGGGATGGTGCAACTTACCATGATTCTAAGCAGTTTCGAGAATACTTAAAGACAATTAATCAAGATTTATCAGAGGAAGACTGGTTGATAAGTTGTACGAAATTTGCTCCGAACGCTCCCGAACAAAATCCAGTCGAAGATATTTGGTTGCAAGTTAAAACTTTCATTAGGCAATTTTATCATCTTTGCAGCTCTTTTAAAATAGTTAAGTGGTTATTTAAGTTTTTTGCTGATGGTCAAATATTCGATTTTCCCAAAATATTTCAGTATGGAAAATTGCCACAATCAATTTAGGATTGCTATATTTGGATGTGAATGTTGAAAATAAACTCAAGCAAGATGATTCAATTTTGAACTTCTATAAATCCTTACTGCGAGTCCGCAAAAACAGCGAAGCGTTACAGGTGGGACGTTGGCGAACTCTGATCTATTATCCTTATGAGCATTTAGCCTATCTGAGAGAAACAAAGCAGGAGAGCGTGTTGATTTTAATTAACTTCTCCTATGAAAAAGACTTGGGATTGGATGAATCCATCGAAATCCCAATGTGGGAAGTTTTGCTGTCTACTAAGCTGGAAACGGGCAAAATTATTGATTTACCCGAAAAGTTGCAACCTTTCGAGGTGTCTATCTTGAGAAAGTCATAAAACCCTTAGGGGTAGTAGAGACGTGACCGTGGAACGCCTGGAAGCAAGGGCAGAAAACATCGTAGGGGCGCAAAGACTTGCGCCCGATTCAATGGTCACATCTAATCCCGAATTTTAACTGTGTTAGTCCAGTAGTGAGCAAGATGCTCACACTCCTGCTATTGCCTATTGCTTTTGTCCACTATCGTGAGTTTCACATCTCAAATGAAAACCCTATATGGGAAAATTGTCTCAAACGACGATCGCGGAATGGAGTGGATATGAGAACGTCTAAGTGGGTGATGTTGGGACTCTTAGGTATAATCTGTGCGATCGCGCTCATCTGTTTTTCCCCGAAACCCCAACCTGCCGTTCCCCAAGAGTCAAGTTACGCCCTAAATCAGCCGGGGGGTAATCAAGCCTTTTTATCCCCTTAAACAAGACATTGACCCGGCATTGTATTACTCTGTCGGTGATTGGGTGGGACGATTAATTTTACACTGATAGAGAGTTATGAGGATTCGGATTGCTCAAGCCTCGGATATTCCCGAATTAGCCAAACTGTATCAAGAAACGGTACTCGCGATCGCGCCTCAATTCTACTCTGATGCTCAAACCCATAGCTGGGCGTCGTTTGCTGAGGATACTGTTGGGTTTCGGGAGTTCATTTTGTCAGGGACAACATTTGCGGCGGTGGATGAAACCGGGATTCTCGGCTTTGCGGGAATAGCCGATGATGGTCATATTCTCTCAGCTTATGTGCGGCGCGATCGCATCCATCAAGGGATTGGTTCTCAGCTTATGGACATTCTCTTGGATTATGCTAAACGTCACAGGATTCAGCGCTTATATGCAGAAGCGAGTGAGTTTAGTTTGGGGTTGTTTAAAAGGTTTGGTTTTCAGGTTTATAATACGGAGATTGTCGAGCGTCAAGGGGTGGAGTTTCAGCGTTATTTGGTTGAACGGTTCATCCTCATCCCTTAACGTTTCCAGCTTTGCATCGCAGGTACACGGATTACGGTACAGAGTTTGAGAGAATAGGACACGGCAATGCCCACCCTACTCAATCGCCTGTTGTAGGTTGGCTTTATTAACCGAAAATCCCAAAGTTTCCAGGGATGCAAGATTCGTCGCCAATAATTCCTCCACCATCGCGTTCACCTTCCCGGAGACAAGATCACGCCACGCCTGACGCTGTAGGGAATGCCCATCCTGCTTACACCATTGTGCGATCGCCTCAGATAGATCTTCTATCTTATCGGGTAACGGTTCAATTAACTCAGCCAAATCAGCCAAGTCTTGAGGCGAAAAAAGCGATCGTTGATGCTGTAACAGTTCAATAAAAGCCATAACATTTTGTTGGGCAAATAACCGTGCGGCTGGTTGAACCACTTCCCCAGGCAAATCTAATCCTTCCGCAATCATCTCCCCACTCAACCCTAACTGCATTAGGCGGGGTATGGCTTTTAACTTGGTTTCTTGTCTGCCTTCTTCTTGCGCTTCCTGATAAACCTTGGTTTGTTTGAGTTCACTTAACCCGAACATAGCTTGTATCTCCTCTCGGCTTTTTTGCGGTAATTTGTAAACGATGATTGTCTCGATTAAATCAATCAGATTCTGTTTAGTCGTCTCATCGGTTATCTGGGCTTGGGCTTGTTCGATCAAGCGCTTTGCTTGCTTCGGGGCTGTCTTTTCCCTCTCAATCACTAGCTTAACAACATTAATCCCCAAAGAATCCGATGCATCCTCTCCCAACTCATTTAAGTATATCCGAGTAACCCGGCTGAAAAGTTCCCTAAAGTGTAAGGGTTGTTCCCGTTCAATCCGACGACTGGGATAAATGACCACAACCCGCCATTGATGGGTCGGTTTGTATTGTTTCAGAAAAATGAACAGTTCCGTAAATACACGATAATATAAATTCTCATCGGGTTGAAACTGAACCTCGACCACATAAAAGGGTTTGTTCGATTGTTCATTCTTCGGCACAAACAACCCATCGAGTCGAAATGACAGTTCCTTAATTTCACGGGATGTGAATTCATATATCTCAGCTTGTTCTGGGGATTGGTTAATTAGTTCAAAGAAGATACTGGGAAACCCTTTGAACAAGCGATAAAAAATGCTGTCAGTTTTCACGTTCTCCTTGGGCTTTCCATCACACAGTTGATGATTAATACTGTGTCACCCCTGAAGCGGAAAATTCCTATCGCCACAATCTTGACAAATTTAACCAATTATGAATAAGCCAGGATAGACGACGCGATCGCACCTGTGGAAACCCGGTAGGGGCGACTCATCTGCATCAATTAAACTTGCTCACGTCAATAGCCCCGGGTTTGACTTTTCTGCACTTGTGCTAATAATTGTTCCTGAGTATGAGCCGTAGGTTTACAACTGAGTCCCTGACAAACTAAGCCAACGGCATTCTCCGGAAGACTGGGTTCTAATCGATACATAGTCGCCGGAAAATACTGAATCATTAGGGATAAAATCTGAGCCACGCTAGTGCGAATTAATGTAGAATTGCGGAACCAATCTAGGGCAGTAAAAAGACTAGGGCAGGATTGAGACGACTGGTTCATCACACTAGCAAAAGCATTGAGAGCAACTTCTGCGCGATCCAGATAAGCCAAGTTTTCCGTGAGTAACGTCAGACGCACTAAATTCGCGATCGCGACGCCATTCGCCGCAGGTGTGGCGTTATCGGTATAACTGCGTTCCCGTACCAATAAATCCCCACTACTATCATTAGCGGCGTTATAGTAGCCTGCGAGTTCCACACTCCACAAATATTCGTCAAATTCGTCCTGTACCTTAATCGCCTCCTCTAACCAAATATCCGGGATTGGCGATTGGGAAGACTCCTGTGCCGTTGCTAATCCTAGTGAGGCTTGATGCAAATCTAATAAGGCTTTAATAAATAACGCATAATCTTCCGACTGTGCCAATACAGACGCTTGACCTTCGTAATTCAAGCGATGGAAACGCTGATCCACCCATTGATTCTCCAAAATAAATTTAGCCGCTGTTGTGGCTAATTCCAGGTATTCGGGTTTACGAAATACACCATACGCCCTGGCTAAACCAGAAATCATCAGGCTATTCCATGCCACAATCATTTTCGTATCTGTAACTGGGGGAATGCGACCTGACCAATTCTTTGTTTTTGCCTCCTGATTGTTTTGGGCGGGGGGGAAGGTTTTTAAGCTATCGGGAGGGGAACCATAACGGGCAGTAAATAGTTTGGCTAATGCCGTTTCTAAGGTATCGCTTAACTGATCCGAATAACGGCGCTGCAATACATTTTGTCCTTCAAAATTACCCTCAGATGTAACCGTAAATTGTTCTTGCAGTTCTGCCAATTCTTCATCGGTGAGAAGTTGCTGCAATTCAGTATAACTCCAGACATAAAATGCCCCTTCTTCCGGTTCGGCGGCGCTGGGTTCGGTGAAGCTATCCGCATCTTGGGCGGCGTAAAAATAGCCAGACGAGGCGGTCATTTCCCTTGTCAGCCATTGCACGGTTCCCGATATTGCCCGTTCAAATGCAGCTTCTTTAATCCCCACACTCCACAGATTTGCCAGATACTCGACAATCTGCCCATTATCGTAGAGCATTTTTTCAAAGTGGGGAACTGTCCAAGTGGCGTCTACGGTGTAGCGATGAAAGCCGCCTGCAACATGATCATAGATTCCCCCCTTTGCTAAATCTAACCCACGCGATCGCGACGCTTGGTACGCATCAACCTCTGTCATCTCCTCAAAACGAATTCCCCGCAAGGCTAAATCCGCATAGGGAATCATCGGAAAACTCGGTCCATAACTGCCACTATCCACAATCCGGATCGTCTTGTCCATCCCCTGGCGCAGTAACTCAGCCGTGAGTTGTCCGGAAGCGGGGAGAAGAACTGACTGTTGTAGATGACCAAGAATCTCGTCTTTAAAGTTTTGCAGCTTGGTCTTTTCCACATCATAGAAGCGGCGAATCGCTTGTAATACCTGTAAAAAGCCCGGACGCCCATAGCGCGGTTCCACCGGGAAATACGTGCCGCCGTAAAAGGGAACCCGATCCTCTGGCGTCAAAAAGATATTTAGGGGCCAACCCCCTTGACCCGTCATCATCTGCAACGCTTGCATATAAATGCTATCAATATCCGGGCGTTCTTCCCGGTCTACCTTAATCGGTAAGAAATTGGCATTCATGTACTGCGCGATCGCCGGATCAGAAAAGGCTTCCCCTTCCATCACCGTACACCAGTGGCAGCTTGAGTAACCAATGGACAGGAAAATCGGCTTATTTTCCGCCTTAGCAGTGGATAAAGCTTCATCACTCCAGGGCCACCAATCGATGGGGTTTTCCGCATGCTTACGCAGATAAAGGCTTTGGCATTGGGCAAGGCGATTGGTCATGACAACTGTAATTACTCTAGATGCTCTCTGGATCAGTGTATCGCGGTATCGCTAGTTTGCGGTTTTGTTCGGAGTTCGTAGTCAGGGCTTTAGCCCTTCATTATTAAAGTTTTATAATCTTAAGCACCTGTTCTCCAATCCCCAGAATGTCTAATCAACCCAAAAACCATCACCGTAGTATTCCCGTTCGCGATCGCGCCATTGAACACCTTCCTGGATTGAGTGAGCAAGATTGCGCTAAGCTACAGCAACAGGGAATTACAACAACGGCTCAACTCCTCAAAGTCGCGAATAGTCGCCAATCTAAACAAGCGTTAGCTAATCAACTGCAAATCAAGGCACAATATGTACATAAATGGGTCGCACTGGCTGATTTAGCTCGTGTACCCAGTATTGGCTGTGAATACTGTGGGTTATTGTTGCACGCGGGCATTATTTCAGTCAAGCAGCTTGCTCAAACCCCGACTCACAAGTTACACCAGCAAATTTTACGACTGCAAGTGGCAACAATGCAACGGCGTGATTTGTGTCCTACTGTTGATCAAGTCGCCGCCTGGATTCAACAAGCACGACAGTTGGTTCAGGGATAATATCATCTGAAGCAATGTAGAGACGCGCCATGCATCCGTGTAAACTTAAGCCAAAACCATTGCCAATTCTGGTTTACAGCTATTCAATGGAAGCATAGCCTCAACCGAGGCATTTCCTGATTTAAGGTAACGAAAGTATCTTGACTTCCCCCGGTTCCAGACGCGCCACAACTTCAGTTTTAATCGCACCGTAGAGGGTATTCGTTGACGGCGATAACATCTAAATTATCTACAATAACCACTAATCCCCGTTTTCCGTGACGTTTCAACTCCTCCGTTGCCCGGGCTAAGATTTCCTGATTCAAAGAGTCGAGAATCCCACTGGTGCGCGGTTCTAAATATTGCCGCAAGCGACTACGCATCTGGGGACTTTCTTTGGTTTTGGCGGTAAGTTTAGCCAGATTTCCCGGTAACGAGAATCCGGCTTCCAGAGAAAACTCAATCGGGGTTTGCAGAAAATCAGCAATCTCCTGAAAGCGATCGCGAAAATATCCCGGTTTAAGCTTAATCCCGATAGTTTCCAGACTTTCACTCACCTGACGGGCGATCGCGAGTAAAATATCAGTAATATCCACATCCGTCATATCCAAGTCTTGGGTAGACTCAAAATAGACGATATGAAAGCCTTGTGCCTCTAAGTCAGCTTGTAAGCGGCGTAACTCTGTAGACTTACCACAGCCAATATGTCCCGTAAACAACTGACAGGTGGATTGATTAAGACGGGAACGCAAAACAATCGTCCGTTTCAATGCCTCAATAATCTTACCGCCGCGAACTGAGGCAAAATCAATATAATACTGACGATCTTCAGGATTCGCGATCGCGAGAGTTTTACTCGGATCACAAGCATCAAAGAATCTCAGAAAATCTAATTCCATTTTTGTTTAACGTCGTTCAACCCAACCTATCCAGGTAACTAAAACATTGCCTCTACTTCTGCCAAAGGTATAGTGGCACGTTGGCGTCGATCACTAATCATTTGCCAAAATTCGGCTGAGAGTTGCAGATTCAATTGCTCCGGATCAACGTTTGTCAATCCTAAAAAAAGGGCAATGGGTTTACCGTTTTGGGTAATCAGGATCTGTTCCTCCTGAGCATTTCGCACATAATCCTGTAATTGTTCAGAAAATTGTTCTATGGTTAACTGTCTCATCCCACGATCTCCTCTGTAGTTTGTCCCGGTGATTTCCGGCAACAGCTCGAACGTAAACGATTTTTCCGTCCTCATCTACATCATAGAAGACTCGATACTCTCCCACCCGCAATTCCCAAATGGGGGGAACTGTCTCAAACCTGGGTACTAAAGGCTCAAGGCGTTTGCGATTCCTTGTTATCACTGTAGGTTCATGGGTGAGTTGCTGGCGAATTGCATCAAGGATTGGGCGACGATCAAAAGCACGAATTGCCCTAAGTTCTTCAACGGCTAAGTCAGTCACTTCAATGACATAGGAAGTCATCACAGAAAACTCCAACGAGTATACCAGCCAGTAGTTGTAGGGTGGGCAAGAGTTATAAATCTTGAAATTCTATTAGACTGCAACTTGGTATAACGAGTATTGACAAGCGTTCTCCCTAATGCTTAATACCTAGTCCTTCGCTAACACACCATTAAGGAAAATATCAGCAATTCCTTCTGCCATGTCTTGCACATCTTTGAGGGAGGCTCCTGGTTCCATAATCGTCTCATCGCTAAACCCCGCCACAGCAAACATGCCTAAAAATACCCTCGCCACCACCTTGGGGTTAGTCCGCCGATAGATCCCGCGTTCCATAGCCGTTTCAAAGAACGCTTCTGCCACATCGGACATTTTAGCAATGACTTCTGACTGGATGCGATCGCGTAAATCGGGGTGAAACTGGGCTTCCATAAAACAAACCCGCATCATATCCGCATTTTCATGCATCCGCATCATCCGCCGCCGCATCACCTGCGCCACGGCTTTATAACTCCCCATTTCGCTCAATTCCGTCAGCAAATCCGTGAGCAATTCCACCCATCCTTGAGTCGCCACCTCGACTAATATGGCTTTTTTATTCTCAAAATGGCGAAATAGAGTCCCTTCAGCAACACCCGCTTTTGCCGCTAAGTCACGGGTTGTTGTGCCGTTATACCCTCGACTGGCAAATAAACGTTGGGCAGCATCTAGGATACGCTGCTTTGTCTCTGTCTCTGACTGAGGGGGCTGATGTAAGATTCGCATTGGACTCCAAAATGAGCTGCAAGGGTTATGGGTGACAGGTTATCTATGCCAGAAAAGGCACGCCTTTAAGATAAGACGTATTTTACATTAGGTTATTTCTTCCCCCAAACGGGTGAAAATTTACAAAAAGTTAGTTGTCATGAACGACAAGCCGCATGGTAGGGGAAGATGGGGAAGATGAGGGAGATGGGGAAGCTAAACTAGATAAAGTCCGTCCTATGATATTTTGCCTCCCCTAACCCAGAACATTAAAAATGACAAATGACGTAGCTTGCTTCTCAAGGGAGCGAGTATGACAAATGACAAATGACAAATGACGAATGACAAATGACAAAGAATCGATCTATTTTGCGTTTTCTGCATTGGACTGTTCACTTGAGAAAATACCCTTGGCGCTCCATCCTAGGAGCGTTCTTAGTCGCAACTCTAGTATGGAGTAGTATCCCGTTGGGGGCTTTGGCTCGCAGCGAAACCCCACCGACGAATGCCCAATCAATCCAACCTTATTTGGATGGCGTCGTTGACCAGGTGAGTGAGTTTCGCCTGGATAATGGGATGAAGTTCATCGTCCTCGAACGACATCAAGCCCCCGTTGTCTCTTTTGCCACCTATGCTGATGTCGGTGGCGTTGATGAACCTGTAGGCAAAACCGGTGTGGCTCACTTTCTGGAACATTTAGCCTTTAAGGGAACCACCAAAATCGGCACGCGAGATTATCAGGCAGAAAAACCCCTGTTAAACCGTTTGGATCAGTTAGCCGCACAAATTAAAGCGGCGAAAAAAGCCGGGAACGAGGCAAAGGTTGCCCAACTACAAGAGGAATTTGCCCAAGTCGAAGCCCAAGCCGCTAGCTTAGTCAAGCAAAATGAGTTGGGTCAAATCGTTGAACAAGCTGGAGGTGTCGGATTAAATGCAGCCACGTCAGCCGATGCGACAGTTTATTTCTACAGTTTCCCCTCCAACAAACTGGAACTGTGGATGTCTTTGGAGTCGGAACGCTTCCTCGAACCTGTGTTTCGGGAATTTTACAAAGAACAAGAGGTGATTCTGGAAGAACGGCGTCTGCGAACCGACAACTCGCCCATCGGTAAAATGATCGAGGCGTTTCTGGATACGGCGTTCCAAGTCCATCCCTATCGGCGTCCGGTGATTGGGTATGACGAAGACATCCGCAACCTGACTCGTGAAGATGTGCGGCAATTCTTTGAAACCCATTATGTTCCCAGTGAATTAACCGTTGCTATTGTGGGTGATGTTGATCCCGATGAGGTTAAAGCGTTGGCTCAAACGTACTTCGGGCGCTATGAGGCAAAACCTGCCGCCCCTGAAGTAACCCTAGTCGAACCTCCCCAAAAACAAACGCGGGAGGTGACGTTGGAATTACCGTCTCAACCCTGGTATTTAGAAGGATACCATCGACCCTCTCGTACCCATCCTGACCATGTGGTTTATGAAATTATTGGGCGTTTACTCAGCGATGGTCGCACCTCTCGTCTATACAAATCTTTAGTTGAAGAACAACAAGTTGCCCTTTCCGCCGCCGGATTTAGCGGGTTTCCGGGAGATAAATATCCCAATCTGATGCTGTTATATGCCCTAACTGCACCAGGACATACTGTTGAAGAAGTAGCAACAGCCTTGCGAGAAGAAATTGAGCAACTCAAAACCGAACCCGTTTCAGCCCAAGAGTTGGAACGAGTGAAAACCCAAGCCCGTGCTGGCTTATTGCGATCGCTCGATTCTAATATGGGAATGGCACGTAATTTAGTTGAATATCAGGTGAAAACAGGCGACTGGCGCAATCTGTTTAACGAAATCCAGGCAATCGCCCAAGTCACACCGGCTGATATCCAACGGGTGGCTAAAGGGACATTCACACCTGAGAATCGCACCATTGGACGATTGCTATCTAAGTAGTCCTTTGTCCTTTGTCATTTATCCTTCGTCCTTCGCACAAGACGTATTGCACTCAAAACTCAGTCGGGGCGGGCGCGAGTTGCATCTGTTGTGAGGGTAAGAAAAGATAGTAGTAAAACCCGCCCCTACACAATCAAAACTCAAAACTGTTTCATATTAATGAGTAATCTTACATTGAACAGATTCGGTCGAAAAGTCTGGCGCTGGTTTGGATTACTGGTTGCCACAATGCTGTTGGTTGTCGTGTCGCACACGCCTGCTGTTGCGGCTACGGCAAAGCATTATACCGAGTTAACCTTTCCGCCTCTGTCAGAGATTCAGATTCCGGAGTATACTCGCTATCAACTGGATAATGGCATCGTTGTCTATTTAATGGAAGACCACGAATTGCCCTTGGTGAGTGGGACAGCGATGATTCGTACAGGCGATCGCCTTGAACCAGCCGATCAGGTGGGTTTAGCTAATATTACCGGAGAAGTCCTTCGCACCGGTGGGACAACAGAACATTCGCCGGATGAACTAAATCAGTTACTCGAACAACGGGCGGCGTCTGTGGAAACAGGGATTAACACTTCAGTCGGTAGCGCTAGTTTCAATGCTCTCAGTGAAGACTTAGATATGGTGTTTGACTTATTCGCTGAGGTGATTCAAAAGCCTGCCTTTGCTGAAGATAAGCTGGAGTTGACGAAAAAGCAACAAGCGGGACAAATTGCCCGTCGCAATGATGATCCTAAAGATATTGCCAGTCGCGAATTTACTAAACTGATTTATGGGGATCAGAGTCCCTATGCCCGCACGATTGAATATGAAACCCTAGCTAATATCTCTCGTGACGATGTAGTGGAATTTTACCAGACATATTTCCATCCAGAACGGATGATTTTGGGTATCGTGGGGGATTTTGATTCCGATGAGATGCGATCGCGGATCACCGAAACCTTTGGTAACTGGAATCCCCCATCACCTCCCCCAGAGATAACCGTACCGTCTGCATCTCAGGCAAAGAAAGAGGGTGTATTTGTCGTTGATCAGGATCAACTCACCCAAAGTTATGTGTATCTGGGACATATTGGTGGAGAATTTGATAACCCTGATTATCCGGCATTGGATGTGATGAATCAGATCCTGAATGGGTTTGGCGGACGGTTATTTAATGAAGTGCGATCGCGCCAAGGGTTAGCCTATTCCGTCTATGGGTTCTGGAGTCCTCGCCATGACTATCCTGGGATGTTTGTTGCAGGTGGACAAACTCGTTCTGAAGCAACCATATCCTTGATTCAAGCGATTCGCTCAGAAATTGAGAAAATCCGCACCACGCCTGTTACCCCAGAAGAACTTGAGTCTGCTAAAGACCAAGTTTTGAACTCGTTTGTGTTTAACTTCCAAGATCCCAGCCAAACCTTATCGCGGCTGATGCGGTATGAATATTATGGGTATCCCGAAGATTTTCTCTTCCGCTATCAGCAGAAAGTGAAAGAGACAACAATTGAAGATGTGCAACGGGTAGCTCAAAAATATCTCCAACCCAATCAACTGGTTACATTAGTCGTCGGGAATACGGATGCGATTCAGCCTCCCTTAACCAGTCTGTCTAACAATGTCACATCGTTAGATATCACCATTCCCGAACAAAGTAGTTAGCGGTTAAACCTGTAGGGGCGGGTTTTATTGATAACGTTTGGTTAATATCCCATAACTTGAATAAACCCGCCCTTCTAAAAAACAGATAACGAATGACAAATGATCAATAACCAATGACAAATGACACCGACCCATTTATTAATTTTTGCATCTGCTGGCTTATTTGCCGGAATTCTAGCCGGCTTTTTGGGAATCGGTGGCGGTACAGTTCTTGTACCTTTATTAGTAACCTTAGGATATGACTATCAACAAGCCGTTGCCACAAGCACCCTGTCAATCGTGATTACAGCGATTTCGGGTACGTTACAGAATTTGCGGTTGGGTAACATAAATTTTAAGCGCATCATTGCCATTGGCTTTCCGGCTATAATAACAGCGCCAATTGGCGCTTATTTAACAGAGTTATTTGCCGACTACTGGTTAAAAGCAGCATTTGGACTATTACTCCTGATTAATATTTACTTAGTTCGACTTCGCCAACGTTTGAAAGAAATAGAAAAGCAAGGCTCTCCAGAAACGGAAAAGCCAAGACAAACTCCACAGTCCAAAAGCCAAGCAGCATTAGCCAGAATTGGCACAGGAAGTGCCGCAGGCTTACTCGCTGGCGTATTTGGTGTGGGTGGAGGTGTGATTATGGTTCCCTTGCAAATTTTACTCTTAGGAGAGAGCATTAAAACAGCAATTCAAACCAGTTTAGGGGTGATTGTAATTACCGCAATTTCGGCTTGTATCGGTCATGCTGTACAGGGGAATGTGTTATGGATTGAGGGATTACTTTTGGGTACAGGGGGTTTATTGGGAGCGCAAATAAGTACCCGCTTTTTGCCTAAATTACCGGATCAGGTGGTCAGTTTAGCATTTAGTACATTACTGGCTATCTTAGCCATTTACTTTTTCAGGCAGGCATGGCAAGGTTATATGAATGGGGTCTGATATCAAATCAGGGTTAGTTAAATCGGGCGCACGGGGCGTGCGCCCCGACAATTCTAATCAACCAATTAAGCTGAATTAGTGGCAATTTCTTAACCGTGATCAACAGAGGGTGAGAAAAATTGCGATCGCGCGGCTTGAGTGTCTTGCAGGTGCTGTTCTAAGCCTTGCCAGTCGCTTTGCTCAACCCGTTCAATCAATTCATTGAGACGGTGACGATAAGATAAGAGCGATCGCAATAAAAAGTCCCGATTGTAACGCGCCATCATTACCCCCAACTCAGGATTTCCGCCACCCACCCGACTGGTATCCCGAAACCCGGAACTGGCTAACTGCTGTATTAACCCTAAGACAATCGGGTCAGTTTCATCGATACAAGCATTAATCAGACTCGCACTTACCATAACCGGGAGGTGAGAAATCCAAGCCACGGCGCGATCATGATCCTGAGGGCTACAGAAATAAACCCGATCCGTGAGCGATCGCACCAAATGCTCAACCTGTTTCACGGCGGCTGTTGGCGTCGTATCCAGAGGTGTCAACACATAAGGACAATCGGTAAATAACCCTGATACCGCCGCCTCAATCCCATTCGATTCTCGACCCGCCATCGGATGTCCACCGACAAAATTATGCCACAGAGGTGTTACCGCTTCCACCACCGCCTTTTTCACCGAACCCACATCTGTGATGATGGTTTCCGGCGATAGATGGGGAATTAACGCCTGAAGCGTTGGCGCGATCGCCGAAATTGGCGTACAAATAAAAATAATATCAGACGCGGCCAAAAGGTTCATTTTCACACTCGCGTCATCCACGACACCGAGTTCAATGGCTCTGTTGCAGGTATAGTCTTGGCGAGACAATCCCAAGACAGAATGACCTAATTTTCTCAAATCTAGTCCTAGAGAACCCCCAATCAGTCCAAGTCCAACAATTCCAATCTTCATGATCCCATGCCATCCACGCTAAGCTAATCAAATCCCATTTAAATGTTTTAGGCAAAGCTGGAGTGAGAGAGTCTTAGCACCCTTCCCAACTATCATCATTGGATTAGGCTAGGCGCTACCCTTTACCAGTGGGAGAGGATAAGTAAGACAAGGGAGAATGACTTTAATTGATCCCACTCAACTCTACCTTGATACTCTACTGGGAAACTTGATCTGATAACAACACCACTCGGTAGCGCTTTCCTGGAAAACGTATCCTCTGGCAGTTCAATTAAGGGTAGCATTAATGAATGTGACGGAAATTCTCAAAAAATATGCGGCTGGCGTGAAAAACTTTTCCGGTGCAAATCTTGCCGAAGCCAATCTGAGTGGGATTAATCTCAGTGGTGCCGATTTAAGTGAAGCCAACTTAAGTGTAGCCAACCTCAGTGGTGCTTATTTAATTGGAACTAATTTGAGTCGGGCGCGACTGAATGTAACCAGACTCAGTGGTGCAAATCTTACCAAAGCCAACTTAACCCAAGCCAATCTCAACGTCGCCAATCTGATTCGAGCCGACTTGGGGGGAGCGCAACTGACGCAGGCGGCGATGATTCGGGCGGAACTAATTCGTGCCAAGTTAAGTGGTGCCACCCTGACAGAAGCAAACCTCAGTGGTGCGGATCTGCGAGAAGCCGCCCTCAGAGATGCTAAACTGCAACGGGCTAATCTGAGCGAAGCTAACCTACGTGGGGCGTTTGTCACCGGGGCAAATCTAGAAGGTGCCAATTTAAACGCCGCCGATTTGAGCCGTGCTGATCTGAGTAATAGTAATTTTCGACAGGCTGAATTCAAGCAAGCCAATCTCAGTTGCGCCAATTTAGCTGGTGCGGATCTCAGTGGTGCTAACTTGCGCTGGACTGATTTGAGTGGTGCGAATCTCAGTTGGGCAAATCTGAGTGAGGCGAAATTAAGTGGTGCGAATTTAACCGGGGCGGATTTGACTGATGCTAATTTGCTCAATACCAGTTTAGTCCATGCGGATCTGACCCAAGCGCGATTAATTCATGCCGATTGGATTGGGGCGGACTTAACCGGGGCAACTCTCACGGGAGCAAAATTGCATGGAGTGTCTCGTGTTGGTCTCAAAACCCAAGGTATTGTCTGCGAGTGGGTCGATTTGAGTCCAGAGGGCGATCGCAGCCGGGTTATTGACCTTTCAACCGAAGACGTATCGCACAAGTTTTTTAACGAAACCCTGCCCACCGTCACCATTATCATTGATGCCCCTTTAGATATAGCCGCGAATTTAGTCTTAGTCCGTGTTTATCATCAACTAGCGCAGATTTTTCCCGTTCTCAATACAGCACCCAGCGTGAACGTGGGCGTGCGGAAAACCTCTTTGACCTTTAGTGCCAGTAATTCTGAATTATTGATTATTGCTTACTTAGGTATTGTTCCGTTTAACGATGCCACGATTACTCATAAAAATATTATCACATTGCTCAAGAAGCTAGAAGATGGTGTTCGGGAAAAGTGGGGATTTACAACGTCCCAATCCATTCAAGAGTTCCGGCAAACCCTTAACCAAGGGATTGACCAGTCAAAAATGGCAGTGGATTTTAGGAAGTCGAGTCCTTTCTTCCAAGCTCCTACTCAAACCATCATCACCAACTCTCACAATCAAACCTGGACAGCTTACTACCATCCAGCCTTTGGCAAGCCGTTGATGCAATCTCAATAGCCAGGGGGAGCGATGTAGAGACGTGCCATGGCGCGTCTGGGAGCTGGGGGAGCTTAAATTATATCCAAGTACTTATAACAACCATAGAAGAAAGTGTTATCCTCCACAGTATTGTGTTGTGTGAGGAAATTCAAGTTATGGTTACGTCTCCTGTCCGCCGTCAGGACTTCCATCGTTTCGCCTCTAGACATCTACAAAAATCTCCGATCCATGGAACAACGGATTTACCCCTAACCCTACCCAAGACCCCCTTGTTTGGTACGGATGGTATTCGGGGACGAGTAGGAGAACTGCTTACGGCTGAATTAGCGCTACAAATTGGGTTTTGGGCAGGTCAGGTCTTACATTCGCAAGCATCAGCATTGGGTCCAGTGATTGTCGGACAGGATTCGCGAAACTCCAGCGATATGTTGGCATCGGCGCTGAGTAAAGGTTTAAACTTAGCCGGATTGGAGGTATGGAATATCGGGTTATGTCCGACGCCCGGAGTTGCCTATCTCACCCGTTTCTCAGCAGCCATGGGCGGAGTGATGATTTCTGCTAGTCATAATCCCCCAGAAGACAATGGGATTAAATTTTTTAGCGCCCAAGGGACAAAACTGCCAGGGGAATTACAGCAGCAGATTGAGGCAGGTATCCGAGGTATAGTCGATAAGGCTGTAGTTGCTCATAGCCAAGGTCAGCATTATCACCGACCGGAATTAGTGGGACGTTATTTGGAGTCATTACGGCGTCCCCTGCAATCTGTAACCCATTTACAAGGGATGAAAATCGTCCTGGATTTGGCGTGGGGGGCTTCGGTGAGGTTAGCAGAACAAGTCTTTTCTGAGTTGGGAGCAACAGTTATTTGCTTACATAATCAAGCCGATGGCGATCGCATTAATGTTAATTGTGGCTCAACTCATTTAACCTGCCTCCAGAAGGCGGTACGAGAACACTCGGCTGATATGGGTTTTGCTTTTGATGGTGACGCGGATCGGGTGATGGCGGTTGATTGTGAAGGTCGAGTTGTTGATGGGGATTATATTCTCTATTTCTGGGGGCAAACATTACGACAAACGAATCAACTCCCTGACGATTTAATTGTTGCCACCGTTATGGCAAATCTGGGCTTTGAAAATGCCTGGAAAGCTAGTGGCGGCAAATTGGTGCGAACTGCTGTAGGCGACCAATATGTTCAGGCGGCAATGAATCGCAGTGGTGCTATGCTGGGTGGTGAACAGTCGGGACATATCCTTTGTTACCATTACGGCTTGACAGGCGATGGCATGTTAACGGCTTTGCATTTAGCCTCATTGGTACGTCAGTCGGGGGTCAGCTTGAAAACCTTAGTGGATCAAAGCTTTCAGACTTATCCCCAACTGTTACAAAATGTGCGTGTCGAAAACCGCGATCGCCGTTTACATTGGCAAGACTGTCAACCCCTGATGGATGCGATTTCCCAAGCTCAAACCGTGATGGCAGATCAAGGGCGAGTGTTAGTCCGGGCATCGGGAACCGAACCCGTTATCCGGGTGATGGTAGAAGCCATTGAAGCGCAAATGGCAACGCACTGGACAGCCAAACTGGTTTCTGTTGTGGAAAAACATTTAAGTTGAATGGCACTGAAATAAGCCTTTTGGGATCGCCGAAACCAGTGATATACCGTAGGGTTGGTTTCGGCTTCGCCAAGACCCACCAGCATACCAGTCAGTACCATTCCATTTAAGTTCAAAGGCAGGAGGCTCCAAGGCAATGAGAAAGGATATGAGAACTCCCCTAGCTTCCAGACGTAGCATGCTACGTCTCTACATTGCTTCCCTACACCCTTGCTTGTGGATGTGCCACAATCAAAAGGGACAGGCAGCGTGACAGCTTTGCCATGGTTAAATCGAAATCAAGATCAAAATCTCAAATATCGAAAACTTCAAAAAAAGGAAAAAAGCAGTCAAAGCAGTCTGAAGCCCCTCTCCTGAGTTTGAAGGAGCAGTTAGCCCAACAGCGTCAAGCACAACGGCAGCGCCAAGAACTGATGCAATGGCTGTTCATGACGCTATTGCCGGGGATATTCCTAGGCGCGATCGCGAGTGTGGTGGCTGAACCGAAGATGGGCGTGATCGCCGGAGCCATCATACCTTGTTTTGGTCTGTCCTACAAATATCCCCGCAAGGCACTGTGGCTATTCCTGATTTACATGCCCTTTAGTGGCACGGTTGTATATACCCTGGGCGGTAGCGCCCTACTCCAATTAGCCAAAGATGGATTATATTTTCCTGCCCTAATTGGCTTATATCAACAGTGCCGACGTGAAAAGAAACCCTTCTTTGTTCCCCAAAGCCTGATGCCAACACTGAGTATTTGCTTGGTGTTATCTCTATTGACATTATTCTTTGTCAACGGTTTACATTTGACAGGCGAGGCGTCAGGACAACCCTTTCTTCAAGGAATTTTGGGCTTGAAAATTTTCCTAGGATATGCTCCCCTGATTTTTTGTGCCCAACATTTGCTCAAAAGTAAAAAGGAGTTGCTATTTTGTAGCCGCTTACATCTAGGTTTAGCAATTATTTGCTGTCTGCTCGGACTGTGGCAATACATGATGCTTAAGCAGGGTATCTGTAAAGGTACGGATCACCTCTCCGGGGTTGAGTTATTTAAAGCCAGCTTAGAGGCTCGCTGTTATATTGGTGGGGCGTTGCTGTATAGTCCATCACAGAATATGATTCGCTTGCCAGGAACCTTTGTGTCTCCTTGGCACTGGGGTTGGTTCCTGATTGCCAATAGTGCGTTGACATTCGCCGCCGCCTTTAGTGATTCGTCTTTTTTGTGGCGGATTGGAGGTTTGGCAGGTATGGCACTGGTTTTTGTCAATGCGGTAATTTGCGGTCAGCGAATTGCCTTGGCTTTGGTTCCAGTTATTACTATACTCTTGTTAATTCTTACAGGTCAGATAGCGAATCTCAAGCGGTTTATTCCGATTGGGGTGGGACTTGCCTTGGTGATTTCGATTGGCTTAGCTACGAATCCCGAACTGGTTCAGGAACGGATTGACAGTTTTCAGAGTCGTGCTGAGGCTTCACCACCGCAAGCATTTATTCAAGAGCAATTTGAATGGGCGACTTATAACACCAAGGGATGGCTCGGTAATGGTTTAGGACGAGCCACGAATTCTACTCGCACCTTTGGGAATGTTTCACTGGTTGAAACCTATTATCCCAAACTTATCTTTGAAATCGGTACCATCGGAACCCTAGCGTTTTTGGCGTTTGTGACGCACTTGACATTTACTACATTTAAAGCAAAACAGTCAGTTCGTGACAAAAATTTACGTAGTTTTGGCTCCAGTTATTGGGTCTTTGTTTTGATTATCAGTTATAACACCTATTGGTATCCTTTGGATACAGACCCCGTAGCAGTCTACTACTGGTTCTTTGCCGGGGTAATCCTAGCCTTACCCAAGATAGACCGACAGGAACTGCGAAAACAGAAACTTGTCGAACAACAGGATGAATCTGACGTGCAAAAGAACGGTAAAAAAAAGGTCTCTAAACCCCGAATTGCTACCCCAGTAGCCTCTTAGTACATGAGGGGGAGCTGGGGAGATGGGGAATTACCTCTTGCACTCAGTCGGGGCGGGTTTAGTCACATCTGGGTGAGGTAAAAAACGAGAGTAGTGAAACCCGCCCCTACACACTCAAAACTAAAAACTTTTCCAACAACTATAAGAAAAGCCGTGAATGTGCCTTTAATTTCAGTCATTATTCCCACTTACCAACGCGAGGAACCCTTGCGAGATACCTTAGAAGATGTACTCAAGCAAGAGTATCCCGCTGTTGAAATTTTAGTGGTAGATCAAACGCAAAACCACAAGCCTGAAATCGAAGCCTATTTACAGCAATTGGCAAATGAACAGAAAATTAAATGGTTTCGGGTGAACTGGGCGAGTCTACCGGGGGCGCGAAATTATGCTGTGCGACGGGCGACAGGCGAAATTATTGTGTTTATCGATGATGATGTGAAAATGCCCGCCGGGTACTTAGACGCCCACGCCCGTAACTATGAACGTCAGGAGGTTGGGGCGGTTGCGGGGCGCGTATTTGACCGAATGAAGCTAGCCGATTCTCAGAAAAAACATCAAGGAGACTATGAAATTGAAGATTTGCCTCCTCAGGCGATGGACCCTGGAATTGCCTGGTATCACATTGACTTAGTGCATACAATTAAACCGCAGTGGGTGATTTCCGCTAGAGGCTGTAATATGTCCTACCGCCGGGAGATTTTTACCAAGCATGGGATATGGTTTGATGAACGATTTCGCGGGAGTGCGGTACGAGAAGAGTCGGATTTTTGTCTGCGATTGCGGCAAACGGGGTATCAGATTTGGTATGATCCCGATGCCTACTTAGTGCATCTAGGCGAAGAGACGGGCGGTTGTCATGATATTAGTACGCGATCGCTAAAATACCAAGTCACCTTTTACCACAATCATTTTCTGATGGCGCTGAAAAACCTCACCCTCAGTCAGCAGGTGCGCTTATTCGCCAAGCTTTTTGATTGTCACGTTCTCGGAAATCCCCCCTGTAACAAGAGTGGTTCTCCAATCAAAATTGTCACTCGTGGAGGGTTCTACACTATCGGATTTATCGACGCCCTGAAAACTCAAATCAAGTCCAGTTGGGATCAGGGACAAGTGTATACCAAGTTGGATGAAAAAGTTGAGGGTTGATTGCTGATTGTTGATTGTTGATTGCTGATTGCTGATTGTTGATTGCTGATTGTTGATTGTTGATTGTTGATTGTTGATTGTTGATTGTTGATTGTTGATTGCTACCATGAACCATGAACCATGCACCATGAACAATGAACCATGAACCATGAACCATGAACCATGAACCATGAACCATGCACCATGAACCATGAACCATGAACCATGAACCATGAACCATGAACCATGAACCATGCACCATGAAC
>NZ_JBKHHI010000069.1:0-21710 GCF_046539235.1 Coleofasciculus sp. | reverse complement strand
CGATCGCGTGTAATATCGCTCAGAATAACCAATCCGTTTTACTTCGGCGACAATCGTCTCTAACTCTTGCACCACAACCATTAGAGCCAACAACCCCAAAAGGAGCGATCGCGCTTTTGAACTCCCAAAGATAGACCCAAGTCTGAATCCGAGTTCCTCCTTAGGTTCGAGTGGGATTCCACCTTACGAGTGATGGTTTCACCTGCCCTGTGTTGATAGATTAGTAATAGCAAAGGAAAACGGCACTGGATGGAGGTTTTTCCACTGTGATCCATTGTCGGACATCGAAGGAGAGCGACGTCAGATGTCTGGACAGTGCCTGATAAGCGATAGCTGAGGCGGTTGTGGAGTTTTTGTCGCTTCCTCCACTTTGTCACTACCAACGGGGGACTAAACTCCCCATCAGAGTGGTCAGAGGTAGTGGACGCCTAGAGTCGTGACTTTTAATAAATTGAATATATCACTCAAACTGTCTTGGTTAATGTCCAAGGCGGTTTGTGTTATGAGAATGATACGAATGACTAATGACAAAGGACAAATGACAATCCCCACTGTTAACTTTAATTTTTCCTGGTAAGCTATTTGTCATTTAAACGTTATAGCTAATAACGGCGAAATTATTGTAGTGCGTTTAGCGAAGCCATGCCGCAGGCTTTGCATCTTGCTCGCTACTAATACTTAACCCTCTTTTTGCTGCAAAAATTCCTGTAAATCCCTCTGCACCTGCTGATACAATTGCGGCGACTCACCCTTTAACCCAATTAAACTATATAACTTCACCGTCCCCGCCCGTCCTCTTACCTCTTCTTCCCCCACTGACACCACCTCAACCTCATCTTTGACAACCTGATACAGAGAATCGGTAATCAAAATATCTGTGCCAAATTTTTTGGTTAACCCCTCTACCCGACTGGCTACATTCACCGCATCCCCAATCACTGCATATTCTCGACGACGCTGAGAACCAATATCCCCAGCAATCAATTCCCCATAATTAATCCCAATCCCATTAAATAACGGAATTCGTTCTTCCTGACGCCATTCCTTGCGTAGCTGATGCAAGGCTTTTCGCATCCCTAATGCTGCACGAATGGCATTCATCGCATCGGTTTCTTCCCCCTCAGATACCGGACAACCAAACTCTGCCATTACCGCATCCCCAATGAATTTATCCACGGTACCGCCAGCATCTAAAATCACCTCAACCATGTCATTAAGATATCGATTCAGTTGTCGCACTAATCGGACAGGTGAAATTTGGGAGGAAAGGGTGGTAAATCCGCGAATGTCGGAGAATAAAATAGCAGCTTTTAATTTACGTCCTTTGAGTAATTCCTGATAATCATCGTGCTGCTTGAGAATTTCTTGAACGACAGGTGCGGCGACATACCGTTCTAAGGTACTGCGGAAGCGGCGTTTTTCAATTTGATCCCCAATGAAAAGTGCTGTAAAGTAGGAGAAACTATTGAGAGTCATCGCGATCGCCGGGACGGCAATGGGGAAAATCAGTCTGGCGCTGCTATAGCCTAAAAATGCTAGTCCCACCCAAACCCCTGCCATCCCCAATCCCCAAAACAAGCTTGCCGCAGTGCGTCGGGGGAGTTTATACAAGAAGATAGCGGTTCCCCCAACCAAGACAAACACAAACAATCCCTCTAGCCATGGATTCGGGATAGCGACAGCGATTGAACGTCCTTCCATTAAGGTGGCGATCGCGTTAGCATGAAGCTCAATTCCTGGCATGTTTAACTGGATAGGTGTAGGCACAAAATCACCGATATTTTGCTCATCGGCTGTTGTGCCAATCAAGACAATTTTGTCTTTAAACGTTTCTTCTCGTAAATGCACGTCCCATATATCAGATGCCAGCACCTGCCAAAATGGAATCGTGGTAAAAACATTTTGATTCTGAGTCGGTGTTCCGTAGAAAAAAACCTGACTCCCTTTTGGGGGTGGATAGCTAATATTTGCCACGTTTAACGTCGCTTTAGCAAATGAAGGAATTTTTTCTAATCCCAACGGTTGCAGAATTTCCCGGCTGTATTCATTCCCCAGCCGATACACGTTCCCATCCACCTCTGGGGGTAAAAAGTTAACTAAACCCAGTTGTACCGAATCTGGATAAAGTTCGGGTAACGGCTTATATAATTCAAGCGTGGTAAAACCTTGAGGATCAATGGTATCTTCGTAGACAGCCGCTAGCACGATGCGATCGCTATACTTGGTTAATGCTTGTTTAAAGGGCTGATCATCCTCAGTACCATACCCACTAGGAAGATCAAACAGTAAATCAAAGGATACTGACTTCGCACCCGCCGCCATTAAACGTTCAAGCACCTCAGCATAAGCCGTTCGCTTCCAGGGAAACGGTGGTGTTAGTAAATCGACAACTAACGCTTTATTCGGATCAATGGGATTGCTGTAACGTTCTGATGCCGTCAACGATTGATCATCGATCGCTAAAATTACAATATCATCAGGCGGTGCAACGGGTCCGCGCAATTCAATGAACCACTTTTGGCTTTGGCGTTCCGCTAGCTGTACAGGCGTCCCCTGCCAAACCGTTACCAAAGCACCCAAAACCGTCCAGAATCCCATTAGCATCAAACCAATTCGTTCGGGAAGCCAAAACGGTTGGGAATGACTCCGGCGACGCCGTCGGATGCGTTTTCGTCGTTGTTTTTCCAGCCATTGCCACCAGTGATTCATCGCCATGACTCCAACAATTAAAAGGGATTGGGAATTGACGGCAAATTGTCTCTCAATACATCGGGAACCTCTATTTGCGGAAACTGCTCATTCAAAACCTCTTCAAGTTTATCAATTCCCGGAAGTTGGATATCAAACCCTTTAAACAAAGCCCCCGTGACAATTTCTTCAATTTCCGCTTTTGACAGGTCTATTACCGTCCCTAACACCCCCTCCGGACTAATATTAATCCCTTGACCTTGACGTAACAAAACAGGCTGGGGGTTCCACAAATTATACCGTTCGCTCAATGCGACTTCGCCCTGTAAAACCTTCACTTGTGCTTGTTCATTTTCATCTAATTCCATCAAATAAACAGTTCCCCGCGTCACCGCGGTAATCGAACCGACACATCCTTGCGCCCCCGAAACGACACTTCTACCACTTCGCAGCCGCACACAGCGACTTCCCACCGTGAGTGCCGAATTTTGTCCTAACCGCACCCCCGCATTGTTATTAAAGAGCAAATTTACCCGTGCTTGTTTGGTACTCACTGTTTGTCCCAATGTAGCAACCGCATTAACTTTAGCGGGTTTGTTTTGGATATACGCTTGATTTTCCCCTAAAATTTCTACAATTTTAGCTTGACTAATTCTTTGCGCTGATGCTGGCGGATTGTACCATCCCAATGCCATCACGATTAACAAACCACTGATAAAACTGACCAAAGATTGCCGCCTCAATCTTCTCCCTGGCATCAACGTCTTAGTTGTCTCACCGTGATTCCCTCCTAATTTTACTCTCTGGGTTAAACTGAGAATCTGTTTCTTGAAATTAACCCAACTTCTCAGCCTAAGTTTATCGTTCATAGACGCTGATTAACGTTAAATTTTTGTCCAAGCTCTATAATATCAAAGACTTAGACAGGTCAAAGGCTTACCAACGACACAAGACCAACTAGGTTTCCGACGTTTCATTCGCAACCCCTTGCACCACTAAAACAGAACAAGGAACATGGTGAAGCACATGATTACTGACACTGCCTAAAAGCACTTCAGTTAAACCCCGACGACCTCGACGACCAATAACCACTAAATCAGCATCCCAACTTTTTACCAAGTCTCGAATTGCACTCCCAGCATCTCCAATTTTACACGTCCATTCTGTTGGCACACCTTCATCTGTTGCCTTCTGACAATAGCCAGCTAGCCATTTCTGAGTTTCATCCGTCTCCTTTCCCATTTTTTCTTGCATACGACGGGAGAAGTCAATCAATTCTCGACCAAACATATCTCCATAAAAACCTACACCTTGGTTTTCTACAGGCAAGCAATGAAAGATCATCAATGCTGCATTTTCTTGTTTAGCTAGATCTAGGGCTTGGGTAAAGATTCCCTCAGTTTGAGGGGAATGATCAAGGGCGACTAATATTCTTTTATAGGTCATCAGTGTTATCTCCTAATTTTTAAGGAACAGTTGTAAGTGTTGATTGTTTATCCTTTGCTTCGCTAGTTTGACATAGTTTTGACCCTTGGCTTCGTTCAGGTAACCTAATTTGTAGGGGCGGGTTTAGGGATTTTCGTTTCGCTGTTGATGACAACGTTTATTCAAAACCCGCCCTGACTGCACCTAGAACCTCATGCCCTTATTCATGTACAGACGCGCCATGGCGCGTCTCTACTGGCAGGTTATCTCTGCCAATCCGCGCCTTCACGAAGTAAGGCGCGGTTCATGAACTTAACTGGCGAACAAATTTCTCCAATCGATCCATACCCTTTTCAATGGATGGCATATCAGTAGCATAGGACAGACGGATACAGTTATCGACACCAAAGGCAATACCGGGAACTGTCGCTACTTTCTCAGCCTCTAAAAGGCGATTACAAAACTCTAGGGATTGGAGTCCAGTTTTGCTAATATCGGCAAAGACGTAGAACGCGCCATTGGGTTGAGAACAACGAATTCCCGGAATATTATTCAGGCGTTCGTATATGACTTGTCGGCGTTTAGCAAAGGCAAGGCGCATTTCTTCTACACAGTCTTGGGGATTTTCCAGGGCGGCGATCGCGCCATACTGGGCAAAGGTACAAACATTAGAGGTACTGTGGCTTTGAATTGTGGTAATCGCCTTAATTAAATCCACAGCACCGGCTAAATACCCCACACGCCAACCTGTCATCGAGTAGGCTTTGGCAAACCCATTACTGGTAATCGTGCGCTGGAATATATCTGATCCAATAGCACCAATACTCAAATGTTGAGCGCCATCGTAAAGAATCTTTTCATAAATTTCATCTGAGACGACTAAAATATCCCGTTCTACAATCACTTGGGCAAGGGCTTTGAGTTCCTCTGGGGTATATACCATCCCGGTGGGATTCGAGGGGGAATTAAGCACAAATAGCTTAGTTTGGGGCGTAATCGTCGCCTGGAGTTGCTCTGGGGTGATTTTATACCCCGTTGACACATCCGTTTGCACAATGATTGGCGTACCCCCTGCCAGTTTGACCATTTCCGGATAAGAAAGCCAATAGGGGGCGGGAATAATCACTTCATCCCCAGGTTCAATCAGCGCTTGCATTAAACCAAACAGGGAATGTTTACCGCCATTGGTGACAATGATATTGTCCGGCTGGTACTCTAACCCATTATCTCGGCGCAGTTTATTCGCGATCGCTTGCCGTAATTTCGGTTCCCCAGCCGCCGGTCCATATTTGGTTTTCCCCTCATCTAGGGCTTGTTTCGCCGCCGCCTTAATATGAGCCGGGGTATCAAAATCCGGTTCCCCGGCGCTGAAACTACATACGTCCAAGCCATCGAGTTTCATCGCCTTGGCTTTGGCGGAAATCGCTAGGGTGAGAGAGGGAGAGACTTGACCAACTCGTGCTGCTAACTGCATTTTTACTCAACTTAAACGACTAGACGGTGTTTGAAAAGCACCTGAAAAGTTAGGGTAAGGGCAGGTGTGGGTTGTGGGCGAAAGGTTCAAAGCATTATAGCGATTTCTCAACCCGCCCCTCCTCTGTGCAGACACCTTTTTCAACACGCTCTCTTGGAAATATACTACTTGATCTCCGTCTAATTACCTATTTTTCACCCCTCCTCTAGATTAGTTAGGGTCATTCAACTTAAAAACGGGCAACTTGATATTATATGACATATATCGCTATAAAAACCCTCAAGCTCTAAGTAATTGAGTGAACAGGAGGATTTAAAATTGTTAACTTACGTTAACGAAAACTTACAAATTATATTTTTCCTAAACTGATGTATTTTTTTGCATGGTTTCAGCCACAACAGCAGAGAACTTGAATTACTATTTTTATCAATATCAAGATATTGCTGTCAGTCGTGAGGATGGTTGTAGATGTTAGACGTAGAACGATACTACCGAGTCTTAGACCTAGACCCTAATGCCTCACCCGAGGAAGTCCACCAAGGGTATCTAGACATGACGTGGGTATGGCATCCTGACCGTTTTGTGGGTCATCCCCGTCTACAACAGAAAGCCCAGTACAAGTTGCAAGAACTGAATGAAGCCCATGAACGTTTGCGTTCTCAATCGGCGGCTAATGGTAGAAAAATGGGTCGTAAGTCAAAATACTCAGCCTCACCACCGCCAGCCCGTCATGCACCATCCCCAGGTTTATCCAAATCGCCAACCCAACGGAAGCCCGGAAAAAGCACTCCGCGAACGGTTAACACGAGTAGACCCAACGTTAGTTTTAAAGCTGATCCCATCGATGATTGGTTAGATTAAAGTGAGTACTCATCAAGCACCCATTCTTTGAGGAATTGTTTTATTTTGGTGACATTCAGATTAAAATAGTTCTATGATCATTGGAGAATTTTTCTGTGAATGCCTACTTTGCTTTAGTTATTTCTATTATGATTGGTATCGGTGGGCAACTAAGCCTTAAAGCTGGCGCTATGCAGGGTATTGGTAATAAGCTTTTCTTTCTTCAGCCCTACATTATTGTGGGATTATCGTCTTATTTCTGTGCTGCCCTTTTCTATATATTTGCCCTTAGGGAAATCCCTGTTTCTGTTGCTTTTCCCAGCGTTTCAATTAGCTACGTAGCGGTGGCTTTTTTGGCTCATTTAATTTGGGGAGAACCCTTTGGCATCAGACAGGTTCTCGCCCTAGGATTGATTGGTCTGGGGATCTATACTTTATCCCAAAAGTAAATTATCTGAGAAAACTAAGTTCGCACCCAAAGAGCATCACATCGAAGTATTTTGAGGGTTTTGGTGTCAGTTGTAGTCCTTGTCAATACCCTGAAGAGACATTGAATATGTCCCTAATCACCTGTTCCCCCATCACCAACAATCTGGATGTAACCCTTTTGGGTGCAAAACCTTAAATATCGCTTTCGCTTAATTCACGAGTCATGTAGTCGAAGGGTTGATCCACAAATGCCGTATTAGTCACTCCAGCAGCAGCGACTTGTTCTTTGACGATATCTTTCATAATTTGGATACCGCGAACAGTTGGACCAATTGGAACCCCCAAGGAATTGTAGGTTTCCCGTAACCCTTGCAAAACTCGTTCGTCTAGGACATCCATACTCCCAGCAACCAGTGCATAACTGGCATAGCGGAGATAATAGTCCATATCCCGCAGACAAGCAGCATAGCGACGAGTCGTGTAAGCATTACCACCCGGACGAATCAGTTCCGGGACGTCTTCAAAGAGTTGCGATCCTGCCTGCTTGACAATTGAGGCTGCATTAGCATTGACCACAGCAGCAGCCATGATTCGGGCTGTACCACTGTCAAAGTAAGATTTGAGTAAATCGATCGCATCGCGATCGAGGTAACGACCGCTAATATCGTAGTTTCTAATCAGGCTTGTAATCGCATCCCGCATGATTTGGCTCTCCCAATCTATATATCTTTATCTATTTATATTGCCAGTTATTGCGACGCTCTCATCAAAAGTCTCTGGAATGAGAATTCCTGCACCATTCTTGATCACACTTGATCACATAAGCTGGACTGCCCAACTATTGCTCCCAAAGCAACTTGGCTTATCTAGACCAGAATACGTCATTGTTGAGCGGATTGACAAATAGGGGACGGGCAATCCTGATCATTTTGTAATATTTAATACAATTTAATCTTTTTCTTAGGATATCAAGGATCAGGAAATGAGATTCTGTAACTTTGGATACAAAAGCTCCCTCAACCTCTCCCTAGGATGAGTCAGATGAACAGGAGACAGTTTTCAAGCCCAATCAGGTTGTTGAGGTCGGTGAGAACTTCAACTGCCCCACCGTTATTTGAACTTTTCTAAACAATAGCCCACTTGACAAAAGGAGTCATTCATGCCAGAAACGCCACAAGAAGTCTTGAAAATGATTCAAGATCAAGACATTAAGATTATTGACCTCAAATTCATTGATCTGCCAGGGATCTGGCAGCACTGCTCGTTTTACTACGATCAAATAGACGAAAGTGCTTTTGAAGATGGGGTAGCCTTCGACGGGTCAAGTATTCGCGGTTGGAAAGCCATTAACGAATCTGACATGGCAATGGTGCCCGATCCAAAAACGGCTTGGATTGACCCATTCATGAAAGAAAAAACCTTGAGCATGATCTGCTCAATTAAAGAACCTCGCACGGGTGAATGGTACAGCCGTGACCCCCGCACCATCGCCCAGAAGGCATTAGACTTTTTGAAGTCTACAGGACTTGGGGATATTGCCTTCTTCGGTCCAGAAGCCGAGTTCTTTATCTTCGACGATGTTCGCTTTGATCAAACCGAGAGCAAAGGGTTCTACTATGTAGACAGCGTGGAAGGGCGTTGGAATTCCGGACGGGAAGAAGCTGGCGGTAACCTGGGATATAAACCGCGCTACAAAGAAGGATACTTCCCCGTCTCGCCTACGGATACGATGCAAGACATGCGTACCGAAATGCTACTTACCATGGCTCAATGTGGTGTGCCAATTGAAAAGCATCACCACGAAGTTGCCTCTGGGGGACAGAACGAACTCGGTGTCCGTTTTGCACCAATCGTGGAAGCCGGTGACTTCTTGATGGTGTACAAATATGTGATTAAAAACGTCGCCAAGAAGTATGGCAAAACTGCCACCTTTATGCCCAAGCCAATATTTAACGATAATGGTTCTGGGATGCACACTCACCAGTCTATCTGGAAAGAGGGGAAACCCCTGTTCTTTGGCGATGGCTACGCTGGGTTGAGCAAGATGGCGCTGCATTACATTGGCGGTTTACTTAGACATGCGCCTGCTTTGTTAGCTTTAACCAACCCAACCACCAACTCCTACAAGCGCTTGGTGCCAGGGTTTGAAGCACCTGTGAACTTGGCTTACTCCCAAGGAAACCGTTCCGCCTCTATCCGGATTCCCCTGTCTGGTGACAATCCCAAGGCGAAGCGGATGGAATTCCGTTGTCCTGATGCTACCTGTAATCCCTATATTGCCTTTGCCGCGATGTTGTGTGCAGGTTTGGATGGGATTAAGAATGAAATTGATCCGGGCGAACCGTTGGATGTGGATATTTATGACCTCTCACCCGAGGAATTGAGCAAAATTCCCTCAACTCCTGGTTCTCTGGAAGCTGCTTTAGAGCATTTGGAGAAAGATCATAGCTTCTTGACCAGTACAGGTGTATTCACAGAAGACTTTATCGACAACTGGATTGCCTACAAACTCGACAATGAGATCAACCCGATGCGGTTGCGTCCTCATCCCTATGAGTTTTCCCTCTACTATGATGTCTAGTCTTAGCACTTAGCACAAAATAACCCAAAAAGCCATCCCTAGGGGTGGCTTTTTTCCTGCCTACATCTCCCCTCAACTCTAGGATTGACTCTTTAAACTTTTCTAAACTTTTAGTTACAATAATTTACAAATGGCAATCAGGTAACAACAAGCTTGATCACTCTTATGGCTGATACTTTGACAAAACTGGCATATCAAACATTCCAGCAAGGAAAAGCGGCTTTTGCGCTGGTACACAAAAACACAGCATTACAACTACGGAATCTGATTAATCCCCCAATCAATCAGCTTAGAGCCAAACCCCTCTCTCCAGAAATCCTGCAACTACTTCGGCAAAGGCTTGATCAGATTCTGGAAACCGATTGGCAGGATGTGGAGCGGGGCGTGTATCCTGAAAGCCTGCTGTTTGATACCCATTGGCAAGACTTCTTTCGCTACTATCCAGAGATTTGCCTGGATTTACTGAATATCTGGGAGAGGGTCAATCAGAATAAATATCAGGAGTTCTCGCCAGAGATTGATATACAAAATTATCCGAACTACTATCGGCGCAACTTCCATTACCAAACCGATGGCTACTTGAGTGATACCTCAGCCAACCTGTATGATTTGCAGGTCGAACTTCTGTTCAATGGTGCGGCTGACCCGATGCGACGGCGCGTACTTGCACCGTTAAAGGAAGGACTCAAAGCCTTTGATGCAGTTCCTCCTCAACAAATTAGAGTTCTCGATGTAGCCTGTGGCACAGGTCGGACTCTGAGGATGATTCGGGCAACTCTGCCAAAAGCGTCTCTAGGTGGCATAGATTTATCTCCGGCTTATTTGCGTAAAGCTAATCAACTCTTATCGGAGACTCCGGGAGAATTACCCCAACTGATGCAGGCGAAGGCGGAGGAACTGCCATATCGAGATAATTATTTCCACGGTATCACCTGTGTGTTTCTCTTCCACGAACTACCACCGTCTATACGTCAGCGCATCATTGAGCAATGCTTCCGTGTGATTCAACCGGGAGGAGTGTTTGTCATCTGTGACTCAATTCAGGCGATTGATTTTCCCCAATTCATGCCCATGATGGAAAACTTTCCTGCTATGTTCCACGAACCGTATTACAGACACTATATTACCGATGATTTAGTCAAACGCCTCACTCAGGCTGGTTTTGAGGCAATTACAACTCCAAACCACTTTATGAGCAAGTACTGGATTGCTCATAAGCCTGAAGACGCTACTGTGTAAACCTTTCTCTAAGATCCCCAACTTCTTGAAGAAGTCGGGGATTGGGATTCCTGGGCATTCTGCTGTGAAGTTAACTATTTTATGGATCGATCTCGATAAAATAAGCTTGAGGGATATTCCTGTATCCAGGACACCAAATCTTGCGATTATGGCGTGAGATGAATTGCCGGATTAGCAAAATACCACGCCTTGTGTTATATACAATTGTCAACTCCTATAGAGAAACCTTTATGACCACTAAAAAATCGAATCCAGAAACGGTCTCTACAGAAAGCTTGTCAACCGAGGAGATTGTTTCCACGGAGTTTATCCAAGACCAGACTACCGTCAACTATGTAGAAACGATTGAAACAGTCATCTCCAGCCTGGAACAAGATGACAGCGCTATGGTAAGCCATAACGACGAAGGCTATCTCTGGAAGTTTAAGTATGGTAGCGTAGAAGTCTTTGTCCAGTTAACAGGTTCTACAGACGAGGATACATTCACCGTTTGGTCTTCGGTGCTGAACCTCCCGGCTGAAAAAGAAGCCGAATTGATGCGTAGGCTTCTGGAAATGAACTGGTCAGATACCTTTGAATCCCGTTTTGGGATTGTCGATGATCAAGTGGTGGTGTTATCGTCACGCACGGTGGCTGAACTATCGCCGGGAGAAATTTCTCGGGCGATTACCATTGTTGCCACTATTGCTGATGATAATGATGAAGCGTTACAAGAAGAGTTTGGCGCGGCTTGAGTTGTACTACAACCAAAATCCGCCTCTACACCGAACAAGGTGAACTCTCAGCCTGCTTTCCTCCTACACTAAATGCTTACGCATTATAGTGTAGGTTTCCAAGCCTCACGACTTGGGAGGTCTTACCAGAGGATGTCAATCTCTCTATCGTAGCTGGTGAAAATTTTATTTATCGAAGATAACGACTTGAATCGGGAAGCAATTAGTGAATATCTTGAGTTGCATGGGTATGAAGTTTGTGCTAGACCCGATGGCGCTAGTTTTTTAGATGTGGTGAGAGAATTTAAACCTGATTTAATTTTACTGGATCTTAAGTTACCGGAGATTGATGGCTTTACCTTGATGGAACAACTGCGACAATCCCAATCGTTACAAGTTCCCCTGGTCATTCTTTCAGCACTTTCCTTTAACTCAGATAAACAGCGAGCATTTGAACTGGGGGCTTGCCGTTTTTTGGTGAAACCGACGATGGTGCAGGATATTCGGCGTGCGATTCAGGAGGAATTGAAATAATTGGCACGTCTGTTTTCTGGTAGGGGCGGGTTTAGACATTTAATTTAGATACTCCCCAATAAATGAACAACTTGCACCCGCCCTCTTCAGCAACAACTGGTGTTCTATTCCGACTCGGATTGGCGTTGCTGTTGAATAAATTCCTCAATAATCCGGGTAAGGTTATTCACAGATTCTCCAATTTGAGTGAGTCGGGTTTCAGTTTGAGATAGTCCGAGTAGAGTATTTTGCAGTTGGTTGCCTAAAATGTCGATCGCGTCTCGATACTCTCTCTCTAATTCTTCCAGAGTCATGGTAGAACCTCAACGATTGATTGAGTTCCAGTCTGGATGCTCAATGTTAGCGATCGCGTCTATGCTATGTTCAATTTGTGTTCATCAAAAGCGCGATCGCGAGTAAGTTGCTCAGATTAGTCAATCGCTCTATTGTCGGCTGATCCCAATGGCGTGGTGTTATGCATTGATGGACACACAGCCCCCCTAATCGTTGACCGTGACTGATTAAGGGTACAATTAAAACGGCTTTGGCTTTTAACGGAGTCAGTTGCGCGATCGCAACATCTGAGAGTTCGGTTTGCTCAATATCGTCAATCGCGACAATTTGCCCCTGTTGGTACACTGTCTTATATTCTTCCTCTAAACCGGGATCAGCAAGGCAAAGTTCTAGCACCGAGGGATATCCGGGGGCGACGGATTCCACAATCGATTGCTCCCCTAAGGTATAAAGGATAACTCGTTCAACCTCTAACTGAACTCGCAGCTTCGCTACGGTGAAATCCAACAGCGTTAACACAGGAGTAGATTTACACAAACGCTGGAGAATTTCTGCCAATAAAGCGTCCCACTGTTGTAAACTCTGCAATTGCTGGGTAGCTTGTTCCGCCTGTGTCAAAGCTTGAGCCGCCGCCAAGAGACGCCGTACTCGTTGGGAGAGAACCGCCCAATAGATGGGTTTGGTGATATAATCCGTTGCACCTACGGCAAAAGCACGATCCACGGAATCTTGATCATCCAGAACCGTAATCATTAAAATCGGGATGCGATCGCCTCCTGGTAGAGAACGCAAACGCTGACAGCAGGTAAAGCCATCCAATCCCGGCATAACTGCATCCAACAATACCATGTCTGGCTGATAATGCATATATTCGCTCAAACACTGCTCCCCATCCTTCGCTTCCACGACGCCATACCCTTCTTCTGTCATCGCTAAATTGAGTAATGAGCGCATGGAACGATCATCATCAACGATGAGGATTAAAGGTTGATCAGGCTGAGAATCCATAGTAGGAGGGTAGGAGGGTTATCGACCAAAAGTTACACCGTGGACTTATACCAAGACAGAATTACTTATGGGTAGGTTTGTCTAGGTTTTTAGAAATTAAAGCAGTTTTCACCTTCTCATACTCTACCTTTACCTGAACCAGTTGCTCAGCAGGGACTTCACTCATACCCGCACTTGCTAAGTTTTCCAACTCCTTGCACATAAGGGAAAGGGTGACAGCACCCAGATTCGCACTACTCGAACGGAAACTATGAGCCGCCTGTCTTAGAGCCTCTGCGTCTTGGGTTGCGATCGCGGATTGAATGGCTTGGAGTCGTTCGGGTGCATCTTCTAAATAGTCCCCCACAATTTTATCCAAGACAACATGGGCTTTTGCTCCCGCTAATTTCTCTAAGGATTGCCATACCTTGGCATCTAATACCTCCGACTCCCTATAATTCAATGTTTGCGGCACAGGAAAAACGCCTTTCTTGTCCCCCTTATCTCCCTCTTCTTCTATATTTAACCCCCCATTACTATCCGATAGGTTTTGCAACGCCTGAAGCAGTTTTGGCAACTCAATCGGTTTAGTCATATAGTCATCCATTCCCGCCGCCAAGCACTGTTCTCGATCGCCCCGCCGAGCATAAGCCGTAAGCGCAATAATCCGAGGACATTCGCCAGCCGCCCACTGCTCACGTATCTGGCGAGTCGCGGTTAAACCATCCATTTCTGGCATTTCCACATCCATAAACACGACATCATAAGACTGGCTATGCAAAGCCTTTAACACTTCTGCACCGTTACTCACGACATCAGCCTGATAGCCTAATTTCTTTAGCAAAAGTACGGCAAACTTCTGATTCACCCGATTGTCTTCCGCTAGTAAAATCCGTGTTTTATGGCTTTTTGTTAAAGATGTGGTTTGCATTGGGTTATGTCTGTTATGTGAACTTATTTCTGTCTCTTATTTATTGTGTATGTAAGAAGGCTAATGAGATATACGCCAGATTGCCGAATTCTCCATGGCAAATCGACGTAATTTTTGTTGACATTTGTCTCGACCCGCCGAATAAGTTGTTCAGGACTACTGATTTAGAGTGGATTTCCGAGTTGAGTTCGCCACATCACCCTTAAGGGTTGATTGGGATCACTGATTTTCTGTGTACTGACCCGTAACCTGTCATGCATTTAAATTGACATTAAGGTTTAAAAATGCCGAACACCTTAAACCTTCTATCCTCTGCCTTTTGCTAGGCTCTAATCAATATCCAGAAGATGTTGACCCGATTGTTGTAACTGCTGCCAAAGGTCTTGAATTTGAGCATAAGCCTGTTCCGGAGGCAATTTTCCCGACGTTTGTAGGTTGCAGATGGTGGTCACTCGCTGGGCAAATTATTGTAAATTGGCATTAAAGACCAGATAGTCCGGTTTCTTATGACCATAGTAGCGACAACGAGGATATAAAAAATTCAGGCGATCGCTCATTTTGGGCTTCTCCCAGATTCTTGAAATTTTCTGTCTATTAAAACTCCTATTATTAATCAAAAACCTGGATATTGACCAATCGTTGTGAACATTTCTTGACAGAAAATTTCTTGGGTTAGTTCATATTCAAGATGACGGTAGCAATGAAGCCCGGATTCATCTGCCTAAAAAAAATAGGTAGTTTTGTAGCTTATGTTACTGCTGATAGGGGCATAAGCCTAGTCTGCCAAACTCTATCTTAAAGAAGAGGAGATATTCAAACGCCTGAGTAACTATAAAATTAAGACCTTCTATTGTCGTCACAGTCAGGTTTCCATGCCTTCAGAAAACACCACCGCCACTCCTGATCAAGGGAATACTTATGTTGATAATGGCAATCAGCAACACAGACAGGATAGCCAAGCAACTGCCAAAAAACCACCCCAACAACCTGAAGCTGACCAAGAAGATTTAGATGAGAACAAATCCCCCAAGTCTTCTCAGCTCAAAACCAAGTTAAAAAAAGCATGGTGGCTGATTCCCCTGATGGGGTTAGTGCTGGCAATTGGGGGTGTATCGGTGATGCGCCTGTCGTCTAAGGATGAAGAAGCCGCTACCACCACTCAACCCTCCTCCCTATCCGTGCGGGTTACCCCAGCCCAATTAGAATCGATTCGCGCTTGGGTATCCAGTGAAGGGAATGTCCGGGCGACTCGATTTAAACATCTAACCTTTGACGTAGATGGCGATGTCACCTATATTGCCAACCGAGAAGGGGGGCGACAATTACGAGAAGGCGATCGCGTCCAAAAAGGGGAACTGCTTGCCCGAATTGATGATCGGGAACTCCAAGCCCAGGTGAGCAAAGCCCAAGCGGCTGTAGCCGAGGCGCAAGAACAGAAAAGCGTCGCCACTGCTAATCTCGCCCAAGCCCAAGCACAAGTCGCCCAGGCGCGTTCTCAAGTCCAGCAAGCCCAGGCGCAATTAGCTAAGGCGCGATCCAATCGGGATCTGGCTCAAAGTCAACTCGAACGCTATCGACTCCTTTATAACCAAGGTGTTGTTTCCGCCAGTGAATTTGATACCCGCCAGAATACACTACAAGACGCCCAAGCCCAAATTCAAGCTGTCCAAGCTCAAGTTAACGCCGCCCAAGATCAAGTTAACGCCGCCCAAGCCCAAGTTCAAGCCGCCAGAGAACAGGTGGAAGCCGCCGAAACGGGCATTACCACGGCTCGCGCTCAACTGACACAGGCGAATGTTGACCTAGAAGGGACGCGACTTTACGCCCCCTTTGATGGTGTTGTCGCCTATCTGAATATTCGCGAAAACGAGTATTATACCCCTCAACTCGTCTCCACCCAACTGGCAGGAGATTATCAAGGCATTTTAGAGCGAGTACCGATTGTCGTCATCGATCCTAGCCAAATTGAAGTCATTGCCGACTTCCCCGCCTCCAGTGGACAGCGGATTCGTCCCGGTCAACCTGTCTACATTGTCTCAGAACTCGATCGCTCCGGTGAACGTCCCAAGCAAACCATCATTGAAAACGCCCGTGCTAAAGGAGAAGTATTTGCCGTCAACCCCGCCGTGAGTCCAGGGGGGCGATCGATTCAAGTCACCATTCGGATTACAAACACCACAACTAACCTGCAACATGGGGAACAAGTTTCAGCTTGGATTGCTGTGGAAGAAAAGAAAAATACAGTCGTTGCTCCCCTAGATGCCTTTGTTTATCGTGATCAACAACCCTATGTCTTTGTCGTCAATCCAGAAGAAGGAATCGTGGATCAGCGTCAAATTGTACCCGGAATTACAGGCATTCAGCGGCGAGAAATTGAGAGTGGTGTTTCCGCCGGAGAACTATTAGTCACTGAAGGACAAAATCGTCTAGTAGATGGCACACCTGTCGAGATTATTGAACGCAATTAATAAGGAAGATGGGGAGATGGGGGACACCTCGACTTCGCTCGGTGTGTCAGATGGGGTGATGGGGTGATGGGAGACAAAATTTCTATAGCCTATTACCCTGTTCCCTATTCCCTAACCAATGACAAGTGACCAATGACAAATGACAGACAAATGACAAATGACCAAACCATCACCGATATCTCGTTTCTTTTTCCTCAAACCCGTTTTTGGTATTTTGTTAAGCATGCTGTTGGCAATTGGCGGGTTTCTGGGTTACGCGGCGATAGTTAAAGAAGCCAACCCTGATATTAATATTGCCATAGCGACAGTCACCACAACCTGGGCAGGGGCTGATCCGCAAACCATGGAACAGCAAGTGACCAATGAATTAGAGACAGAGATTCAATCCGTTGAAAACCTCAAACAACTTAAAAGTGCCTCATTCAGTGGCTTCTCCATCATTCAGGTAGAATTTAACTCCGAGGCGGATGTGGATCAGTCAATTCAACTGCTACGTGATGCCGTTTCTCAAGCCGAACCCAATTTGCCCAGAGAGGCAGATCAACCCGTTGTTGAACAAATTTCCTTTGATGATGTACCAATTCTTACCATTGCCCTATTTGGTGACCTTGACGCCACCGTTTTAAACTTGGCGGCGGAACGGTTGCAAGAACGATTAGAAAAAGTTTCTGGCGTTAGCGAAGTCAATCTGGGAGGGGCGCGGGATGAAGTTGTACAAGTTCAGCTTGACCCCAGTCGCTTAGTCGCGCTACAAATTCCACCCACAACGGTTGCTAATCGCATCCAAACCGCTGACCGCGATGTGCCTTTAGATCAGGTGGAGAGTGAGCAAATTGGCACGCAGGTGCGCTTTTATGGACGGTTTCGTCAATTAGATGATTTACGGGAATTGCCGATCACTCGTCTGGATGGGCGGGTGGTTCGCTTAGCAGAAATTGCCACGGTTCGTCGAGAGTTGGAGGAAGAAGAAAGTCGGGCTTTTATTAGTTGGCAGGGAAGACAATTTGAACCTGTTATTAGTGTGGGAATTAAGAAAGTCCCTGGACAGGATTCAATTGAAGTGATTAATCGGGTTCTAGCAGAAATTGAAGCCGCCCAGCAGAATCCAGAACTCTGGTTCCCTGGGATGAAATATCGGGTTATTTCTGACGATTCAGAAACAATTTGGGAAGACTTAGAGAACTTATTTACAAATGCTTTGCAGGCAATGGCAGCAGTATTTGTGATTTTGTTTATTGCCTTGTCTTGGCGAGAAGCGTTAATTGCGGGACTGTCTATTCCCCTAACCTTTTTGGGTGCATTAGCAATTTTATGGTTAACAGGTCAAACGTTAAATACGATGGTACTGATTGGCATGGTATTGTCGTTGGGATTGTTAGTGGATGTTTTCATCTTAATGATGGAAGGGATGCACGAGGCAATTTTTATTTCTAAGTTAGGTTTTAATCAAGCGGCGCTGAAGACGGTAAAAACCTATGCGCCTCCGGCGTTTTCCGGTCAGTTAACTACGATTTTGGCAATGGTGCCGTTGATGGCAATTAGCGGGACAATGGGTAAATTTGTTCGCTTGCTGCCGATTACGGCGATTATCTGCCTGCTGCTAAGTTTTGCGATCGCGATTTTGGTGGATGTTCCTTTATCTCGTTTTTTGTTAGCTGGAGTCAGCAAAGAAAATAAAACCTCCCGCATTGACAAACTCAGTGAAACCGCCTCGGAACGGTTTACTCAGTGGAGTTTGAACCATACCGTTCGCAATCAAACCACTGCCCGGGCTTGGACGGCGGGAACTATCGCTTTATTCCTCTGTGCCGTCTTTGCCTTTACCCAAATTCCCACGGTGTTTTTTCCAGACACCGATGGACGTAATTTGAGTATTAATGTGGAAATGCCACCGACAACTACGCTGGCAACCTCACAAGAGGTGGCGGACGAATTGGGTAATTTTTTACGTTCTAAAGACTATTTTGAAAGTGTGATTAAATATGTCGGACGACGCAGCACTTTAGTCAGTTCGGGGGAATTGCAGCCCACCCAAGCCAGCTATTTAGTAGGATTTGATGCGGTGTTTCTTCCCGAAAAACAGCGGCAGTTTAACTCCTTTGAATACGTGGATAAGCTGCGCCCCCAACTGGAAGCAGCGCTGACATCTTATCCCGGTGCCACCTTAGTGATCAACAGCCAACAAGCCGCCAAAAATGAAGACCCGATTCAGGTGGAAATTACCGGGAACAATATGAGTGAATTGCGGCGGATTTCTGGGGATATCCAGTTGGCATTGCGGCAAATACCAGGGACAACCGATGTGCGCGATAATTTAGGCGACTTGCAACCGGAGTTGAAACTAATTCCCGAACGCGAACAGCTTGATTTTTATGGGATTAGTGAAGAGCAACTGGCGGCACAGGCACGTTATTATATGACCACTAACGATGTTGGCGATTTTGTCCTTGGTGGAAATGAGGAGGATTTAGAAATTCGCCTGAGTACAGAGTGGGCTTCACGCGGGGGAGAGGTTGGGGGTCCGACTCGCCGAGATGAACTCTTATCCGTGCGCTTCTTTGGCTCAAATCCGGATCAGCCTGTGATTGCAGCAGACTCGGTGATTGAGACAGTGCAGGGACAAACCCCGTTATCGATTACCCATCGAGGGGGAGAACGCACCGTTACCGTATTGGCAAAAGTCGCCAGTCGCACCGTGGGCGAAATTCTCAGTGATTTAGAACCGAAATTGGAACAGATGCAGCAGTCGTGGTCTCCCGGTTACCGTTACCAGTTTACCGGGGAAGCGGAGGAACAGGCGGAAACCTTTGGTTCAGCAGGTCAGGCATTGATTTTAGCAATTATCATGGTGTTTGCAGTGTTAGTGCTGCAACTAGGTTCATTTCGCCAGCCGTTTATTATTCTTTTGGCAATTCCCTTTGCCTTAATTGGCACAATGGGCGGGTTTTTTCTGGCTTCGATTCCCTTTTCCTTTCCGGCGTTTATTGGGGTGATTTCTTTGGTGGGTATTGTGGTCAACGATGCCATTGTTATGGTAGATACGATGAACCACTATGAACAAGAGGGAATGAACGTGCGAAAAGCGGCGGCTCATGGGGTATCTGACCGTTTGCGACCGATTTTGACGACGAGTTTAACTACGATTATTGGCTTGATTCCCTTGGCGCTGAGTCAGGCGACGTGGATGCCTTTATGTAGTGCAATTATCTTTGGTTTAATTGCGGCGACGTTGAGTGCGTTGCTGGTGGTGCCTTGTTTGTATTTATTGTTAACGCCGAAGCCGTCTAATTAGGGAATCGGGAACCCCTTTTTGAGGCGATTGAAATCGCTGCTACACAAACTTTCGTCCGCCTGCGCGGACTAGATTATAAAGGGGGTGGCTAACCCGGATGTTGTAGAGACGTTGCATGCAACGTCTCTACCATAAGATGCGTCCTAACCGCCTTAGCGATCGCTATAGGTTTTTGTCCCAGTAGGTGCTTTGTAGGATTCTTTTTTGATGAGTTTGCGGACGAAGTTAACGAGTGCGATTTGACCGTTTTTGCATCCACCAAACTATCAGACCGACAGGAAGCGCTATGAGAACTCCCACGATTATGTGAAACAGTACGTCAAGGAAATTGTAGTAGGAAAGATAAATGGGAATGACAGCTTCAGGGCTATCCGAGGGTTGATTTTTAGTGATAATTGTTTTTACAGGTTCAGAAGTGACTTGAGAGGAGATACCACTGACAGCTAAACCTGTGCTGACAACGGCAATTAACAATTCTAATCGTTGTTGTCGTTTTTGAGCCGCCGATTCTGTGGCGCGATCGCTCTCGGCTTGTTCGATGTCTACTCGTCCCTGGATGGCGGTTAGCGCTTTTTCGAGTAATCCGGTTCCGTGTTGGAAGTAGCCTAAATCGGATTGAATTTGTTCGGTGAAGAGGCGGTAGTCTTCGTTGAAAAAGTGGGACAGGAAGCTGATATCTTCGGCTGGGAGTTTGCTTTGAATATCGTTGAGTTCTCGCCTGTAGTTTTGGGCGTTGGTGTCAATCGTGAGGCGATAGCGGTCTAGTTCACTGATTAATTGAGAGTAGGATAAGTATTTTTGAGGGATATCTTTTAGGTATTCTTTGAATTGATTTAGTTCGTCTGGAGTGAGTTGTTTATCGACGGGCATTTCCTGGAAGATTGTATTGATATAGGGTTCGATCGCTTGATACTCTTGGCGAACTACATGATGAACCTGACGGCTGAGTTGGTAAGCGGTGACGACTTTGTTTAAATAACAAAACAGATTAACGAAGGATGAATAGTGGTCGATAAATTTATCGCTGCTTTCGGTTTCACAGAAGACCCAAATTAGGATATGGCAGTAGTCTTTTTCTTGAGTGGGAACGCCGTATTCAAAGATGGGACTACCAAATAGCTGACCTTCTCGGTAAAAGTTAGGAAAAGGATATTGATTGGGGATGAATTCTCTTAAGCAATTATCTGCAAGTTTCCTGAGTTCTTGGCGATTTTGCGGCGATTTCCAGGGCAACCACTGTTTTTCTTCGGTGTACCAAACGGTTAGGAGTAGGGTTTGACCGAGGGAACTCCCAATTTCACTGGGCATTAAGCAGCCAGAAGGGTTGAGGAGTTCAAGAACGTTGAGGTCTAGGGGGTTGGTTTTCTTCTGATTTTCGTCAAATTCGGGACGGCGGAGGTTGAGAGCGAGGACGTAGGTATCGTGAATGCGGAGAGGTGTGGCAAGTCCGGCAATGGGTAGGGGTGTGCCATCTAGGAAGATTTTACTCTCAAAATGGAGAGCCACATCATCGTCGGTTTTATCTTTGAGTAGGTCAACTCGATATCCTGCTCGTTCTTCAATTTCGAGGGGTTTAGTAACGCCAAATCGTTGAGAGAGGATGTTGTTGCATTTATCCCAGAGTAGGTTAGGCGGATGGCTGTCTTTCAGGTGAAAGGCAAATAAATGGACGTTGGGGGCGTAGATTTTGCTAGCCATTGCTCTTGTCTGAGTCAGGTTTTTTTGACTCGGATTTGAGTTTGTCTTTAACCTGCTGACTCAATTCTTGGAAGAAGTTGGTGGTGCGAGTGGATTGATTGGCTTGGGAGGGTTTGACTTTTTTGAGTTCGCGATCGC
>NZ_JBKHHI010000068.1:0-21804 GCF_046539235.1 Coleofasciculus sp. | reverse complement strand
CTTCTCGCGAAAGCGAGTTCCCCACCGTTAACTTTAATTGTCCCCACCTACTTAAGACAGAATGAGTTTAGTCAAATTATTGGTATTCTCCCAAAGTTCCAAAGTTAAGTTGTTCGTAATTTAAAGGTTATTGTCAATACCAACAAAATTATTGTAGTGCGTTTAGCGAAGCCATGCCGCAGGCTTTGCATCTTGCTCGCTACTAATAGGATTAATTTATTTAGGGCTTGCTGCATAAAATCCAAGCCTTTATATTTATCTCTTTACCAATGACGAATGACATAAGACAAATGACAAATAACGAATATTCATGCTAAAAAAAAATAAACTCTTCCTACGGCTAACATTAGCAACAATTGTTGTTCTAATCAGCGGGAGTGTCATCGCCTATTCTCTGTTCGTACAACACAATCTCTGGCTGGCAAAAGCACCAGTGGGGGCAAAACTCGTTCCTCAAGATACCCTGATCACAGCCTTAGTGTCTACAGACAGCGGTAAATGGCGACAATTGCAGCGATATGGCACACCCAACACTCTAGCGGCGTTAGTCAGACAACTCGCCCAGCTTGAGAAAAACCTGCTAACAGACAACGGCTACGACTACGAGGAAGATATCCAGCCGTGGTTAGGTGAAACGGTGATGATTGCCTATCGGGGGGATAGTACATCTGCACCAGAAACGGAACCGGAGCAAACGTCCCCTGTCACGCTACCGTTTATCAAACTCCCCGACTTAATCATCTTACCCATTAATAACCCCGCCCACGCTAAAGAAATTTTGGCTAAAACCACGTATCAGAAAGTAACTCAGTTTGGCGAAAGAACCTATCGTGGGGTTCAAATTCGCGAAACCCAAAAGCCCAGTAGCCAAAACTATTCGGTTACTGTTTTGGAACGGTTTGTCGTGGTTACGTCAAATTCCCAAACCATGGAACAGGTGATTGACACCTATAAAGGGGTGAAATCTGTGGCATCTACGCCGGGATATATTGAGGCTTTAGCGACAATTGACACCACCCAGGCGTTTGCTCAAGTGTACTTAAACCTACCTGCGTTCACCGCCACCGCTGCTGCCAACTCCACGCGATCGCTCCCGCCGGAACAGTTGGCTCAAAGGCAACCCCAGCAAGGGCTGGTGACGAGTATTTCCTTGGAGTCGGATGGGATACGTTTTCGCGGTATGTCTTGGCTGAAACCGAATAGCCAAAATGCCTATCCCATAGAAAATACCAGTAGTCGTTTACCCAGACGCCTCCCTGCCAATACCCGATTAATGCTGAGTGGTAGTAATTTCGCCCAATTATGGAACAGTTACGCCCAAAACGCCCCCTCTAATCCCCTGATCCCCATTCCCCCAGCGAATCTGAGTGCCGGGATACAGACAACTCTGGGCGTAGATGTACAAGAGGATTTATTACCCTGGATGGCAGGTGAATGGGTAATCGCCCTCATCCCCGCGACTGAGGAGTTGCTGGTTCCCCCCGAAAACCAGCCGCCACCAACGTTAGGCGCAGGTATCACCGTAATGATTCTATCGAGCGATCGCGCGGCTACAGAAAAAGCATTCCAGCAGCTTGATCAAGTGATGGAAACTCGCTATCAGTTGACGGTGGAAAACACCCAACTTAATAATCAACCAGTGGTACGGTGGACATCTCCCCTAGGAGGCATTACCGCTACCCACGGCTGGTTAGAAGGAAATATCGCATTTCTCACCTTCGGCGCACCCATTGCTGATGCCATTGTTCCTCAACCCCAAGCCCCCTTGACTCAAACACCACTGTTTCAGCAAATCGTACCCACCAAACCTAGTCCTCACAATGGTCAAGTTTACATTGAGGTGGAGCGTCTCTTAAATCGAGATAATTTAAATTTGCCTCAACTTCCCTCTCAACTTGATCAGATGATGCAGGCAATCCGCGCGATCGGTTTGACGACAGCCGGGGCAGATCAGCGAAATACACGTTTTGACTTATTTGTCAAGCTAAAAACGATACTACCGTCCAATCCAGTTCCGGTGCCTTCTTCTCCGATACCCTCTCCTTGACGTTTTCTCACATCTCCCCCATCTCCCCCATCTTCCCCTGCTCCCCCTGCTAAGAGACGTAGCATGAGGAGTCTCTACATGGCTTCCCCAGCTCCCCCAGCTTCCCCATCTCCCCCAGCTTCCCCGGCTCCCCATCCCCAACAATCCAGAAAATCGTTATGATAATGTTTTTCGGCTCTCGTGAAAAGCGGCAATCCCGATAGGATAATAGAAACGCGGCAATTCATGTCCAAACGATTAAGTCGAGAAGCGTATTTATGGATCTAGTTTCACTCCAAAACAGCTTAGATAATATTTCATTTGCAGTTCTCCTAGTTACCATGCTGCTGTATTGGGTTGGTGCAGCATTCAAGAACATCCCCTATCTGCCCACCTTGGGTGGAACGGGTATGATTATCGCCAACCTGTGTATTGCAGCCTTACTCGGTGCCCGTTGGCTGAGTGCTGGGTATTTCCCTTTGAGCAATCTCTATGAATCGCTCTTTTTCTTAGCCTGGGGGATCACCGCGATGCATCTGGTGGCGGAAAAAATGAGCGCGAGTCGTTGGGTGGGCGTGGTTACTTCCCCTGTCGCCATGGGAATTACCGCCTTTGCCGCCCTGTCACTACCATCTGATATGCAACAGGCGGAACCGTTAGTTCCGGCGCTGAAATCCAACTGGCTAATGATGCACGTCAGCGTGATGATGCTCAGTTACGCCACATTAATGGTGGGATCACTATTAGCGATCGCCTTTTTAGTCGTGACTCGGGGTCAAAACGTTGAGCTGCGCGGAAGTTCGGTAGGTACAGGTGGCTTTCGCCGTAAACAAGACTCCACGGGGACGGCTTCCTATCAGCTTAAACGGAATCAGGATAACCTTCAGCCCCAGGGTAGTGGTGATAATGGGGCAATGGCGATGAGTTGGCAAGACACGTCAGGTTCGACAAGTACAGCCGTTCTGGAGGCTGTCACCTCGACGCCATCCTCCGCATCCGAGTTGGCTAGCACCCCCACCCTTTCTCCCCAACGCCTCAACTTAGCGGATACGTTAGATAATATTAGCTATCGGATTATCGGGCTAGGATTTCCGTTGCTGACGATTGGCATTATTGCCGGTGCAGTTTGGGCAAATGAGGCATGGGGTTCCTATTGGAGTTGGGACCCAAAAGAAACCTGGGCATTAATTACCTGGCTAGTGTTTGCCGCGTACCTTCATGCTCGCATTACCCGAGGGTGGCAAGGACGCCGACCTGCAATTTTAGCGGCAACAGGATTTGTTGTAGTCTGGATTTGTTATCTTGGGGTGAATCTATTGGGTAAAGGATTACATTCCTACGGCTGGTTCTTCTAGGTATTCCAGGACTAATCAACGCGACGACCAAATCGCTTACTCCTAGTGATCCAGGTGATCCAGGGAATGACCCAATTTGTAAATCATGATTAAGCACACAAGTAGAACGTTAATCGGGGAAAATGGGCGTAGATAATCAGTTTGAGCCACTCGCTAGTGGTGAAGTCTTATCCGTTGACGAATCAGCGCAAATCTTAATTGGGCATCATACCTTCCGAGTAGGCGAATTGGCGGACGCGATCAAAACGCAGCTTGAGCATGGGTTGAGCGAATGGACTCAAGACAAAAATGCCTGGTTTAGTGAGGAGGGTATCTCCTGTGAAGTCTTGCGATTTAGTGCTGGTGGGTGGCAAAAGGGCAAGGTGAGAATCAATTTGGAATTTTGTCCTCAGGTGGCTGAGGATAAGACGCCAGTAGAATCAGTCAGTGCAAAGGATGAGCATGAGGATGAGTTCCCTGTGCCAGACGACTCACCCACCATGGATGAGGAACTCGATTTAGAGCAGCCATCAATGAGTTTGGATGAGGCAGATCATGACTATGAATTATCTGCCTTCAGCGATGAGTATCAACAGCAAGACAACCTCGGTGACATCTATGATCAGATAGATCAGGGAACAAGCTTTCAGATGGAGGAACTAGAAGAAGAGGAGCCACCTGTTAGCTTTGAGAGTGACTTCGAGGAACTCTCTACCGATGAGGAGGAAGAGCCATCGGTCAGCTTTGAGAGTGATTTCGAGGAAATGTCTCCTGGTGAGAAGGAAGAGCCACCTGTTAGCTTTGAGAGTGACTTCGAGCAAATGTCTCCCGGAGAAGAAGAGTCACCTGTCAGCTTTGGTGATGACTTAGAAGAACTCTCTATCGAGGAGGAGGAAGAGTCACCTGTCAGCTTTGAGAGTGACTTAGAGGAACTCTCTGCTGAGGAGGATGATGCATCAGCTAGCTTTGATGATGAATTTGATCAACTCTCCAGCAGCATCGAAGAAGAGTTGGAGATGGAAGAGGAAAGCACCAGCAACGACGACGAGTTGCTAGATTTGGGAGCAATTGCCACAGAAAGTGATGAGGAACTCGATTTTGAGCAAACCTCTGCTAGTGATGAAGATGAAGATGAGTTTGATTTAGGCGGTTTTTCCTCCTTAGAGGAAGAGGAAGAGGAGGACAATGAGACAGACTCGCTTCTTGATGATGTTTGGGAAGAAATGAGTCAAGAAGGGTGGCAAAGTAATCAGTAACGTTCAGTAGGTTGGTGGAAATGAGGGAGCAGGGGGAGTTGGGGAAGCAGGGGAAGCTGGGGAAGCGATTTCCTCAACAAAGGACGAATGACGAAGGACGAATGACAAATAACGAATGTCTAAACGTTCAGATTGGACGCTACTTCACGCCCGTCTTGATCAAACGCTACAGCAAAGGCAGCTATTAGCGCCAAGTCGTCCTGTTTTGGTGGCGGTATCGGGGGGACAAGATTCCCTCTGTTTAATGAAACTGCTTTTAGATTTGCAGGCGAAGTGGAAATGGAAATTAGCGATCGCCCATTGTGATCACCGTTGGCCCGCAGATAAGGGGCTGGCAGATCACATTAAACAAGTGGCTCAGAGTTGGGCGATTCCTTTTTATCTGGAAATTGCCGATCAAGTGACTCAAAGTGAGGGAGCGGCGCGACAATGGCGTTATCAGGCACTCGGTAAGATTGCCCAAACCTATCAATTTCAATATGTAGTCACGGCTCACACCCAGAGCGATCGCGCGGAAACGGTTTTGTATAATCTAATTCGAGGTACGGGAGTTGATGGTCTCCAATCCCTGACCTGGCAACGTCCTCTGGTAGATGGGGTACAGCTTGTGCGCCCGTTGCTAGAGGTTACCCGTAGGGAAACGGGGGAGTTTGTGGAGCAACAGCACCTTCCGGTTTGGCTGGATGCCTATAATCAAGATCTCCGCTATGCTCGCAATCGTATTCGCCAAGAGGTACTGCCTTATCTAAAAACTCATTTTAATCCGAGGGTGGAAACTGCTCTGGGTCATACAGCGGAACTGTTACGCGCTGATGTGGAGTATTTAGAGACGGCGGCGCGATCGCTACGAGAACAAGCTATGGGTTCTAGGAGTGAACATGAACCCAAACTCAACCGCTTAATCTTGCGACAAGCCCCTCTCGCCCTACAACGTCGTGCGATTCGGCAGTTTCTGACGATTGTGCAACCGACGGCTGCCAATTTTGAGCAAATTGAAGCGATTACGGCTTTAATTGATGCGCCCAATCGCTCTCGCACCTCATCCTTTCCCGGAGGAGCCAGCGCTCAAGTTGAAGGGGACTGGATTGTTTGGCGAAATAGTCAGGGGGAGTAGGGGAAGCTGAGGGAGTTTTCATATCTTGGACGTCTGAACCGTTATCCGGCCCTTCTGCCTTCTGCTTTCTGCCCTCTGCCTCTTCTAGGAAGCCGCCAGTTCCGGTGATTCGACCATACCATCAACCGTTTGCCGCATCTCCGAAATTGCTTGGAGTTGATAATCGCCAACTTCCTGAATTTGATTCAGGGCTTGGGCGATCGCGTCGAGGATCTGGCGAATTTGATTCAGAGCCTCTTGCTTGGGCGGTAAGAGTTCTTGATACAGATTCACTTGACTCCACAGTTCAGCGACTTCCTGTTTCATCGAGTGCCAGTTTTCTTCTAAGTTTTGTAACTCGGAGCGTTTGGTATCTTGCTCACTTTCTTGCTGGGCAAGCATTTCCTCGGCTTGGCTAATGCTTTGGCGCATTTGCTCAACTTGGTTTTCCAGTTTTTCCAGTTCGCTTTCCTGCTGTTGTCGCTGTTCCTCAAGCTGGTTTAAGACAGGACCGAGGTCGATTTTATGGGTATCGGTGCTACCCCCTTCACTAATCCCCTGACGACGGCGTAAGACTCGATTATGCTGATTGAAAATCTCTTCCCTCTCCCGCAGGTTGCGGCGTTGACCGACGAGGGTTTCATCCAACATTTGGTAGCGGTCTTGCTCGTCGGCTAGCTCACTTTCCAAACTAATGCGATCGTACTCACTCGCATTATTAATTTTATCTTGCAGTTCTTCAACCGCTTGGCGCTGGAATGTGAGTTCCTCTTCCTGGTCGTTGACAAAGCGCACCACTCTCTCCAAATCTTGCTGTAAATTTTGCACGATTTCCTGGAGTTCACCTAGGGGCATATTTTCCAGCGCTTGAATGTCAACCTCTTGACTAATTTTGACATCGGCTGAACTGGTTGCTAAACGAGCAAGTTCTTGATGTAACTCTTGGTGAGTTTGAAGTTGCAGGCTGAGTAGATGTACCGATTCCTGCTTCATCTCCCAAGCATTCCGCTGCACCTTCAATTCCGCTTGTGCCTCTTCAAATGAGCTTTGCACCTGCTCTAATTCTTGCTGACGCTGGTGAATGTCCTCAGCTTGCTCGTCAATTTCGGTTTGGCGTTGCTCTGCTTGTTGGCGCTGATTGTCTAGTTTTTGCCAGTCACTATCCAGTTCTGACTGCTGTTGATCAATGATGTCAAACGCTTGATTCAACTGTTCCCGCACAGTATCTGTAGGAGCGACAGCCGTCGATAGGCGATCGAGCAACTCCTGCATCGCCGCAACATCTTCCTCACTTAAACCCGAAGTTTGTTGCAGCTGTTCTTTTTGCTCATCCCAACGCCGCTGTTCACCGCGCAAATGTTCCCAAGCGCCTTCAAGTTCCTGTTGTTTTCGATCAAACTCCTCTCTGAGGCGTTCAGTTTCCTCTTTCGTACTTTCCAGGTCTTGACGCTGCTGATCGATTTGTTCAGCCTCTTCCTCCATGGCTTGCATCTGTTCCAACCGCGCTTCCATTTCCATCTCGCGGCGGTTGAGTTCTTGACTTTGATACGTCAAGGACTGTTTCCACTGTTCAATTTCTTCTTCTTGACTTTTCGCCTTGTCCAACAGACGAGAAAAATTTTGTAAGATGCTCGCCAGTCTCGTCCCGGCTGGCTCAACTTCACCTTGAATCCGATTGTTACTGACATTGACAATTGCCAAAGCCCCATCGCTCATGCCACCGGCTTCGTCTCCTGGGATGATTTCATCACCTGGGACAGCACTCCAACTCTGATCATTCCGCTGACAAGCCAGCAGTTTGAGTTCGGTCTTACTGCCGCCAAAAGGGCCAGTTTTCTGCTTTTTGACTTCTGCTAGATACAGCACACTGATCGTCCTCTTTACTTGTCTTGTGCCCAATTCTTGACTAAGCCAACCTGAACTAAATCTTAGTTGATTGGGTTGCTGGTCGCACTGCTCCTGATGTTCTCAGAGCTAACCCTGATTTATAGACCGAGCAGCTTTGTCTACAATGCTAGCTTTTAGGAAGTGACAGAGGTAGCCGTGTCTTGGACTATTGCTAGTGTCACGTCTCCAACTCAACCTTCCTTAAAGGGCAAGTTTAGGTAAGCTAGGAACAGAGTAGCCTTGGCTGATTGAACCCCTGTTCCTCACTATCTTCGCGCTCTATGTCAGTCGCGCGGGGTAGTTGAAGTTTATTTAACGAAGCCATTCTCGATGCATGACTTTGGCTGTATTACAATTAGTTATGAATTTCTATGAGAGATTATAAGTCCTTGGCTGGTACAGACACCAGCTTTTTGCTCGATCCTACTCCATTGGCTATAAAATTTTAGCTTCAACCAGAGTCGCCAGGATTACCCCTCCTCAAAGCGAGTGGGCGTTTAGCCCACAAAGCGCAGGAGGTGTTACAGCAAGTAGAGTCCTCAATTATACTGAATACATGGAGGTTTTGATTGACTCTTCTTCTATAAATTTCAATGGCTCTATTGAGCAAAGTTAAATTTAAAGTTCAAATTGCTCTGTTGAAACACATCCGTTAAACGATCCATTCCCACCTAATTGGATGATATCTTAACAAGGTCAGTCAGCGGTGGTGGTAAAGCATCAAGTTGGGGTTGAGGTTAAGATGACAGGCAACTTGGTAACCCAACAGACCATTCGCGCCTCAGCATTGAACGCAAGGTTTTAGGAGTACATTTTCCTTAAAATGCAGGGAACGTTAAATGAAATTGATATCCGCAGTATCCTGCAACTGATCGAACTGGGTCAGCGCACAGGAGAACTTTTAGTTGAGGCGCAAAGCTTCCACACCAATAATCCTGGTAGTGATGTGACTCATCAATTTATCCAGGGACGCTCTCACCTCGCGACCCCACCCCGTTGTCCTGGACCATTTTGGTTTGTTTTTTTTCTCAACGGACAAATTGCTTATGCGGCAAACAGTGACCACAGTTTGTCACGACTGCGTGATTACCTGCGTCGCTATCGAGCTGAAGCCGCTTTGGATGACATCGAAGAACCGTCGATTGCTTCGACCAATGCTCCCGAATATGGCTATCTTTGGGCGTTGCTAGAAAACCATATTATCACGCCAGCTCAAGGGCGCAGCATTCTCCACAGTATGGTACATGAAACCCTATTTGACCTATTGAGCCTCCACAATGGATATTTTGTCTTCGAGGTAGGTCCAGCCTTAGCGCCCCAACTCACCACCTTAGAAATTGCCCCCCTAGTGACCAAGATTATGAAGCAAGTCCAGGAGTGGAAGCAGTTTCATCCCCATATCCAATCCCCCAATCAATGCCCACTGATTACAGATGAAACTAAATTAAAGGCAACATTACCGGAGAATGCATTTAGAACCCTCCAACGGTGGGCAAATGGCAAGAATTCCCTGCGACAGATGGCTCGCTATCTCAATCGTGACATCCTGACTGTCACCCGAGCCATTTACCCCTATATCCAAAGGGGTTGGATTCAATTGCTGGCGTCAGCACCTCAACAAACCCTCGCCGTTCGACAACCTTGGGAATCCAACTGGGCAGAGTATGCACCCTCTGTAGTCTGTATTGATGATGACAAGGCAGTGGGCAAAACCGTCGAGTATATGCTGCAAGCCCAAGGATATCAAGTAACAGCAATTCAAAATCCCCTCAAAGCTCTGAGCTTACTCTTCCAAATCAAACCGGCTCTAATTCTCTGTGATTTAGTCATGCCCCAACTCGATGGATATGAACTGTGTGGCATGTTGCGACAATCGACGACATTTCGACAAACTCCAATCATTATGCTGACGGGCAAAGATGGCTTTATTGACCGTGTCAGAGCTCGCATGGTAGGCTCAACGGACTATTTGACTAAACCGTTTGGAGCTAGTGAGCTGTTGATGTTATTGGAGAAATACGTAGGTCCGGGAGATCCGGAAAAAATCGGTTTCGATAGTTCCCGCCAAGTCCTAGAGGAGGAGGTCAAGGCAACCGATATTACTAAATCAGCATCGGCTTAACAACAGCGATCATCATCTAACACCCAGGAAGGTAATTCTTCCGCTACAATCACCTCATAGACTCATACAGCGATACGCCCTGCTCCATTTCGCAGTTAAGCCTGTCACAATAGAGAAAGGGATCAGTTCAGGATGAAGCTACCATAAAGGATACATTAATCATTACTCTATCTATGTTTAACGGTATAGCTCAACGATACAGCTCAGTTCACGTTCAAAATTCGTGCGCTCATTGGCAAGTCAGGTAGGGGGTTATGAGTACAGTTTTGGTTGTAGAAGACAGTTTGGCACAGCGACAGATGATCTCAGACCTCCTCAAAGGCAGTGGGTTGACGGTCTCTGTGGCAAGCGATGGAGTGGAAGCCTTAGAACATATTCTGCAGTCTCGTCCTGATGTAGTGGTATTGGATATTGTTATGCCTCGTATGAATGGGTACGAGGTCTGTCGTCGTTTAAAGGCTGATCCCAAAACCCAAAATGTACCCGTGGTCATGTGTTCTTCAAAAGGCGAAGAATTTGATCGATATTGGGGAATGAAGCAAGGGGCAGATGCTTACATCGCCAAGCCCTTTCAGCCCACCGAGTTGATTGGCACAGTCAAACAGCTACTCAGGTCATAAATATAGTTAAGACTCTAGCTGCGAATGGTTGGAAATCCGGATTTTTTAACAGATACTGGTCAAGATCAAGCCCCAGAATTGCAAGAACTAGAAAGTCCTGAGGGTGAATTACACTTGCGATTTTACGTCCCTTCTGGTATGGAATTTGCTTTGCCAGCGACTGGGATCAAAGAAGTGCTTGAGCCATCTCCCAACCAGATCACCCCTATCCCTAATGCTTCCCCCTTATTATTGGGGACGATCAATATGCGAGGTCGGGTTATATGGGTTGGTGATCTGGGTCAATTTCTGGGAGATGCGATCCCGGTCAATACAGACCGATCAGAAATTCCCGTCATTGCCATCGAAGATCAAGATACAATGCTCGGTTTAGCAGTGGAGCGAATTGTGGACATGGATTGGTTAGATGTGGAGCAATTACAAATGGCAATGAATGTTCCTGATACGATGGCACCTTTTTTAAAAGGAGAGTGGTTATTAGATCCAGAGTCTAATCAATTTTTACGACTTCTCGATCAGGTGGCAATTCTACGAGCAGCGCGGTGGGCAGCATGAATGAACAGTAAAAGAAAGGAAAAAGAGAGCAACCTTTTGTTTGTTACTTTTTTCTGGTGAGCAAAGGGAGGAGGTCAATGGCATCAAGTACAGATTACGTTCAGGAATATACACAAGCACAAACGGCTTACGCACAAGGTAAATACCAAGAAGCTTCAGATCTTATTAGTCGGTTGATTGAAGAGTATCCCGATGATCCAAGTGCTTTGTTACTTAAGGGTCATATCTGTTGCTATGGTCTACAGCAGTACGATCAAGCACGGGAACACTATGAGCAAGTTCTTAATTTAACGTCTGAACCTGATTTTATCGAATATGCCCATAAAGGTCTAGAAGATGCTAATCAATTGTCCAGTGAATTCGATTCTGTCGATTCACCCCCATCCCCAGAGGACTTCGATAACAATTGCCACGATATTGATGAAACCGACGATTTGAATGAGATACCTACATTAGAAACCTGGCAAGACTCGGAAGTGATTGATGAGTCTATTGATGAGTCGGAGGATTTCGATTTAGGGGCTTTAGATTTGGATGAAGTGGGAATAGAGGATGATTTTGACTCAACCTCATCTTCGCCCTTTGCCGAACCCCTGGATAGTTCAGCTATTGAATCAGAGACGGCGGACGAGCCAAGTTCTGTAGATGAATCCAATCCATTTGCCTTGCCCGGTTTAGACGAAGAAAGTGGTGATGTTGACAATCTTTATGAGTCATCGAGTGATTTTGATCTAAATGACAACCCCTTTGCTGAGGTAGACTATGAAGATTATGAATCATCGAGTGATTTTGATCTAAATGACACCCCCTTTAGCGAGGCAGATTATCAGGAAAACGTTGAGGAATCAGCAAGTGATTTTGATTTAAATGATACCTCCTTTAGCGAGGCAGATTATCAGGATCACTTTGAGGACTTTTCAGCGGAGTCTGAGGATGATACGGCGGCAACATTTGTCATGCCTCCTGGTAGCGCCCTTGAATTTGAAGATGCTCAGGAGCAGAGTCCACCCTCTTATGAGTCAGAATCCCATTTAGATAAAGACTTATCGGACGTTGATCAGGAAATGGAGGATTGGCATGATGAATCGATTGATGAGTCATATCAAGACCACCCCGTTTATGAAGATGAAACCCTACTGATGGATTCAGGAGAGTTGGGGGAAAGTTTACCAACGGATACCGATGGGTTTGACTATTCGGTTGAGGAGACGGATGAGGCGATTGAAGCATTTGAAAGCCAGGAGTACACTCAGGATGAATCAGACTTCGATCAAAATGGATTTAACGCTCCCGATGATCACTTCGACTTTGAGAACTTTGACGATGCTTTCGGCAATGACTCATTCCCTATAGATGAAGTTGCTGAGGCTGATGCTGAGAACTTCTCAGAACTTGAAACGGACAAAGACTTTTTAGACGCTTTTGATGTATTTGAAGATGATTTAGGCTCTCTTCCCGATTTCGCCATAGACGATCAGGATGAATTAGCTGAGTCGGGCGCGAGTGAATCAGATTTTGATGTTTTAAGTAACAGCGGAGTCATACCAGCAGGTGGCGAAAGTGAGGGAGTTAGCGAAAATGGCGATGCCGTCCGAGATAGGGTAGCGGCTCACCAGCAATCGGCTCAGGAGTATCGCTCAGTTGATAGTGATGAAGAAATTTTCAGTATTGGTGGCTCAACTGAACAACTCCCAGTTTTTAGTCAAGCTAAAGAGGGGGGACATGAACCTATCGTTAGTGTTGATCAAGGGTGGCTGGCTCCCTTTGAAAATGCTTCCCTCCATCATAAACAGTGGATTATCTCGTTTGCGGCTGGGATTGCTTCCGCTTTTGTCGTTGCCTTAGTTAGTTTTTCGGCACAAAGTATTGCTGCCCGAAGTTCAGTACCAGAAGGGCAAGCTCAACCCGCGATCGCGAATCTCAAATTTGCCCATGCTTTAGCCAGTGGTGCAGCATTTGCGGCTAGTTTTGGCATTACCCTGTTTCTGGGTCGGATCACCACTCGCCAGATTCAACAAGTCACAGTGGATTTACAAACCCAGTTTGATGCCGTTGCTCAGGGGAATCTGAATGTCAGTGTCCCGATCTACTCCGAGGGAGAACTCGGTCAACTGGCTTCAGGTTTCAATCAGATGGCGCGAGTGATCCTAACCACCACCAGCGAAGCCACCCGAAAAGCCGAAGAACAAGAGCAAGCCAAAGAAGACCTGCAACGCCAGGTAATTCGATTGCTAGATGATGTTGAAGGAGCTGCACGCGGGGACTTGACGGTACAAGCTGAAGTAACAGCCGACGTTTTGGGGGCAGTGGCTGACTCCTTTAACCTAACCATCCAAAATCTGCGGGAAATCGTTCAACAAGTAAAAGATGCCGCCCGTAAAGTGACCAAGGGTTCGACTGAAAGCGCGGCATTTGCCGGCAGTTTATCCAATGACGCCTTGCGCCAAGCCGAGGAACTGGCAGTTACCCTCAACTCCGTTCAGGTGATGACCGACTCCATTCAACGAGTCGCTGAAGCCGCCCGGGAAGCCGAGGAAGTTGCCCACACCGCGGCGGATGTCGCCCACAGAGGTGGTCACGCGGTAGAACATACGGTGGCAGGTATCCTGCAAATACGTGAAACAGTAGCAGAAACCACCCGAAAAGTCAAGCGATTGGCTGAATCTTCCCAGGAAATTTCCAAGATTGTCGCCGTAATTTCCACAATTGCATCCCGAACCAATCTGTTAGCACTCAATGCCAGTATCGAGGCAGCTCGAGCGGGAGAGGCGGGTCGAGGGTTTGCCGTCGTTGCCGATGAAGTGCGGCAACTGGCAGACCGTTCAGCCAAGGCACTCAAAGAAATTGAGCAAATCGTCATGCAGATTCAAAGCGAAACCGGTTCGGTGATGACGGCGATGGAAGAAGGCACCCAGCAGGTTATTGATGGAACCAAACGGGCAGAGCAAGCCAAACAAGCATTGGAAGATATTATTCAAGTGTCCAATCGCATTGATGCGCTGGTGCGGGCAATTAAAGCGGATACGGTGGAGCAAACCGAAACATCCCGTGCTGTTGCCCAAGTGATGCAATCGGTTGAACTAACTGCCCAAGAAACCTCTCAGGAAGCCCAACGGGTATCCAGTGCCTTACAAAACTTAGTTGGTGTGGCACGAGATCTACTCAATTCTGTAGAACGTTTCCGTGTGGAATCAAATGAGAGCAGATAGTCCGATGCTTTTTTGCTCACGCTGGCTAACCAATACACTTTCTAACAAAGGACGTATCAACCCATTCCAAAACAACAAAGGACAAAGGACAAATGACAAATGACAAATGACAAATGACGAATGACAAATGACGAATGACGAATGAGTGAAACCCCCTCCAGTTCTAGCTTAGGATTATGGCTCCAGCGCTTGCTAGCTGCCATTCTATTAGGCGGTCAAGTCATCGTTCATCTTCTCGGTGGCAAAATCTACCGACGCAATACCCTGGATCAAATGGCAGTTGTTGGTCCGGATTCACTCACCATTGCCCTGATCACAGCTACTTTTATCGGTGCCGTGTTTACAATTCAGGTAACGCGAGAATTTATTAACTTTGGCGCAACTACAGCCATTGGAGGGGTTTTGGCACTGGCATTGAGCCGGGAACTTGCGCCTGTGTTAACGGCTGTGGTGATTGCCGGACGAGTGGGTTCAGCGTTTGCGGCTGAGATTGGCACGATGCGCGTGACTGAACAAATTGATGCACTTTATATGCTCAAAACTGATCCCATTGATTATTTGGTCATCCCTCGTGTCATTGCCTGCATTCTAATGCTGCCGTTATTGACAATTCTCTCAATTATTCTCGGTATGACGGGCGGCGTATTGATTGCTGTTAATCTTTACAATATTCCTCAATCTGTCTTTCTGGATTCCGCCCGGAATTTCTTGGGAATCTGGGATTTGTTTACGGCGATGATTAAAGCTGCTGTGTTTGGGATGCTGATAGCCGTCATTGGCTGTAGCTGGGGATTAACCACTAGTGGTGGAGCCAAAGGAGTCGGTCAATCCACGACAACGGCAGTCGTCACGGCTTTACTCGCAATTTTCATCACTAACTTTTTTTTGTCGTGGCTGATGTTCCAAGGCACAGGCAGTGCGGTTCTGTAATCAGGGGTATATTAAAATAGATTGATTGTGTTGATAAATAACGGAAATTTACTCAAGTGACCTCTGCTACTTCTTCATCGTCATCAAGCCAAACCATCGAACTTGCCCCTAGCTACGCTATACCGTTGGTATTGGTTCTGGCGAGTATACCTATTGTGCTGCTCCAAATTTGGGTCGGTTTACTCATTGCTCTTTTCGGGTTATTTTTAATGATTCAAGCGGTAACTATCCGTCTGCAATTTACAGAAACCGCATTGGATGTCTATCGTTCCCAGACTCTAATTCGCCGTTTTCCGTATAAAGACTGGTCAAATTGGCGGATCTTCTGGTCATCTTTTCCAATCCTTTTCTATTTCAAGGAAGTTAATAGCATCCACTTCTTGCCAATTTTATTTGATCCCAAACAGCTTAAACTTTGCTTAGAGGAGCGCTGTCCCCAGATTTGAGACTACTTTCCGATATGCCTTGCTGAAATCTAACGCTGAGGCTTGAGAACACCTTGTACCCAAGGCTCTCTTGCCCGGTAACTTGCCCTTGAGAATAATCCCACCGTTTAGGGGTTGGGAGTATAAATCATTATCAGATATTAATTATTCAATGAATTCAGACGAACCACAAACCCAAGAATCCAATTTAGAACAACAACCAATCTCTGAGGAATTTGATGAAAAATCTCCAGAGCAAAAACCCGAAACCGAAAGCTCTGAGCCGTTAACCAATTCATCTAACCAATCTGACGTGACACAACCCCAAGCTGACACTTCAAATGCTTTAGACTTACCTGCGCCAGATGATAATCAGATGACACCATCAAGAAACCAACAGGAAACCGTCGCGAATTTAACTCAAACGATCGCGGATCTTGAGGCGCAAGAACAACAGTTGAGGCAAAAAATTGCCCAACTACAAGCCAGCCAAAATCAGATTTTATCTGACCAGTTAACCAAAACCCAAGCCACCATCCAACAAATGCTCCAAGAGGGGTTAAGCGAATTAGAGCAGCGCAAGCAAGCCCTTTTAATTTCTGTGGAACAACTAGAACGCCGCCGAGAACGCATTCGCACGGAAATGCGAACCACATTTGCTGGGGTATCTCAAGAATTGGCAATTCGGGTGCAGGGTTTTAAAGACTATTTGGTTGGCAGTTTACAAGACTTGGTTGTGGCGGCGGAAGAGTTAGAATTAGCCGAACCGACGGCAGAATTTTCCCAACCTAGGATGGATGAACCTCAGCCGCCAGTTTCTTCTCCTACACCCAAATTTGCTGAACAGGCGTTTCAGGATCAGATCCAGCAAATTCGGGACATTATTGACCAATACCGCAAAATGCCAGATTATTATGGTCCGCCTTGGCAATTGCGTCGCACGTTTGAGCCAATTCATGCGGAGCGAGTGTCCAATTGGTTTTTTAGTCAAGGGGGGCGTGGGGCGATTCGCACTATCGGTAGCCGCTTGCAAAATATTTTGGTCGCCTCCGCCGTGATGTCTGTTATGCGGACGCTTTACGGTGATAGACTACGAACCTTGGTTCTTGCCAATACCCCTGAACGGCTAGGAGAGTGGCGCAGAGGATTGCAGGATTGTCTGGGTATTGCCCGCAGTGATTTTGGTCCAGAACGGGGGGTCGTTTTATTTGAGGAAGCATCCGCCCTCGTGCAAAAAGCCGATCGCTTAATGACCCAGAAGCAACTTCCTTTAATTATTGTCGATGAAACAGAAGACCAGATTAGTCTTTCAATTCTGCAATTTCCTCTCTGGTTAGCCTTTGCTCCCGATCCTCAGCAAATGAGTAATTACTAATAATGGAACAAAAAGCGAAGCATCCGCTGGTCTCCCCGTGCAACAAACGCGAAGCATCCTCTGGTCTCCCCCTTTTGAAGGGGGACGGAAGGGGGATCAAAAGGGAAGAGGGGGATCAAAAGGGAAGAGGGGGATCAAAAGGGGGACTTTGATCTACTGTACTTTATTACAGCGCAAAGAGCTGTATCTCCCCCTGCTTCATCGTATCTACGAAGCTGCTCAAGTATTTTTATGCCCGTTGCACTAGCGCGTAGCGCTATATAGGTAACAAATGTTACGATTTTCCTGCCATGCCCTTACCCGTGTCACACGCTCCCATATAAAATCGGCTAGGGGAGATGTTCCAATAAATAGATAAAGTAACTATCTCCCCTAGATTTTTAATTGTGGAGGGTTTAAAACAATGATGCGTGAGTTGAGTTGGATTGGGCTACTGCTGATCAGTGCTTACTTACTTGGCTCAATTCCAACTGGATATTTGGCAGGACGTCTGGTTAAAGGAATTGATATTCGGGAAATCGGTTCGGGATCAACGGGGGCGACCAATGTTTTGAGAAACCTGGGAAAAGTTCCGGCTTTAGTTGTTTTACTAATTGACGCGGCTAAAGGAGTTGGTGCTGTTGCTTTGGTGCATGGCTTCTTTTCTCTAACGGGAACATCCGTGATACCAGATACCTGGAAACCTTGGTTGGTGGCTGTCGTCGCCTTGGTGGCTATGGTGGGTCACAGCAAATCAATATGGATTAACTTTACCGGCGGAAAATCTGCCGCCACAGGATTGGGCGTCTTATTGGCTATGTCTTGGTTCGTAGCGTTGAGTGTATTGGTAATCTTTATTGGGGTCGTCAGTTTCTCGCGGTTTGTTTCTCTGGGTTCTATTGCGGCTGCGATCGCGGTGGCTGTTTTGATGATAGTCTTAGCCCAACCGTTGCCTTACCAGATCTTTGGGGTTATGGCGGGGCTATATGTTATATTACGACATCGAGCCAATATTCAGCGCCTACTCGCCGGTACTGAACCCCGCTTAGGTCAATCTGTATCACCAGAAGTGATCAGCACTTAAAACCTTGTTGGTATGAACCTCTCAGGTTAAACCTGATGTGAACTAGGATGGAGATAGTCAGTTTCTTTCCAAGTACCGTGAACCAGTACGATTCTAAACTTGCTCAGTTTAACCTATCAGGCGTGGGCTGTTGGCTCACCCTATTAGCCATATTTTTACTACTGGGAACAGTAGGCTTAGGCTGGCTGGTCAACGGATTCTTAATTCTGATTGGGTTAGCCATCCTCGCACCAGTTATTGGCTGGATTGGCTTTCGCTGGTGGTTGCAGCGTAACCTGGTTGAGGATAAATGTCCCGTCTGTACCTACGAGTTTACTGGGTTTAATCGTACCGAATGTCGCTGTCCCAACTGTGGCGAATTGTTGAAAGTCGAACAGGGTCAGTTTAACCGCTTGACGCCGCCGGGTACGATTGATGTAGACGCCGTAGAGGTTTCAGTAAAGCAGCTTGAGGATTAAGTCCATTGTCAGATATAAGGCTTAGCGGGTTCAAGCCATGGCGACTCAGTAGGTTAGTGGAAATACACTCAACGATATTAGTTTCTGTAAAGTCCCTCAAACCCTGACATAAGACGTAGCTTGCTTCTTTTCGGGAAGCGAGTATTATGACGCTCAGTAGCCGTTAACTTTCATTTGTCCTACCTACTGACTAATGGAGAGAGTATAACTTTGCCCTCCAGTGCTATCGACAATATAGATCTTGTAAGTGCCTTCTTCCCAATATCCCGGTGCTTCAACGGTTTGCCCTGGCGCAGCGGCTAACACACATTGTCTACCACTTGCTACGGGTTCACCTGTTGAATTCAATGGTTCAATGATTAAAGCCGATTGACCAGCGCTTTGGAGGCTGAAGTTCAACGAACCGAAGTCTTGTTCCAATGTGATCGTATACTGCGGTTGGATATTACCCACTTGGCAATTGTTACCTTGAGCCGAAGTGCCTTGCAGTTTCAGGGTATTAAATCCTGGCGCTAACCGTTGCACGGTTTGACTATGGAGCAAACCTGCGTTCGCTAGCAGCATCGCTAAGGTGGTTGGAACAATTATCCACTGTTTGAGTCGTTTCATTATCTGAGGCTCCACTATTGTTTGAGTTTTTCTTAAACTCATCGTCGTACATTAATAGACCCGCCGAAACCGACTCTGTTCCTGTTTGTTATTTGTCACTCGTCATTTGTTATTAAACAGGGAACAGGAAACGGGGAACAGGGAATTTATCATTGAGAGGGGGCGGGTTTAGTGACATCAGCGTATAAAACAAACATTAGTCGTGAAACCCGCCCCGGAAAGACGCCCAATGGCACGTCTGGTCACTTAACCCCTAAGAATTGCCCGAAACCTTGCTTAAACCTCTAAAATCAAAACATATAACCTGATTTCTACACCCTAATTCTCTTGGCAGATGGAACCGAATCGAGACTACGACCAATCCACGCCTGTAGGCAATCCCTTTCAACCGCCCTTCTATAATACCTATCCGATGAAGCAACGGTTCAATCAAATCAGTGCTTGGTTTAACAGCCTGCCTACCGTTGGTAAAGTTATTGTGGTGATTGTCGGCGGCAGCTTGGGTTTATCCCTCTTGAAGACTGTTTTCCAACTGATTACCTCGTTAATTAGCCTTGCCCTATTGGGAATAATCCTCTATGTAGTGTATAAATTTTTCATTACCCCTAAGTCTCCCCAATAGTTGCCCACCCTTTATCTGCGTCGCGTGAGAATTGAACATGACTAGCCCTACCATAAAACAAGTCCATAATCAAACGGTTAGTCGATCATTTTCACTGCGACTTAATCGGGCATTGCCGATGATGACCCGGCGGTTGGCAGCCGTGGTTCTGGAAGTGTCGTTAGTGACGGCAAGTGCGGTCATTCCTTACAGTATCGGCGAGTATGCCAAAGACCATTCCCCGGCTGAACCCGTTCCTATCAACCCTGTCGTCGCGGCGACAGAAGAGGCGATCGCGAAAACTCTGGCATATCCACGAGCGCGATTAAATCGCCAGGTTGCTCCCCTGACGAATTTGTTCTGGTGTGGGGCAATTTTTATGCCTGTCGTGGTGGTCAGTTGGCAACTTTATCAATTGGGGAAAACGGGGCAAACCACGCCCAAACAGTGGTTAAAGCTGCGGGTGGTGACACCAATGGGAACACCACCGGGATTAATCCGGGCAGTTTGGCGTGAGGCAGTCGGGCGCTGGGGACTCCCCCTGGGTACAGCCTATTTGCTGTGGCGGTATACGGGCGCATTTCCCGACTTTGGCATCTTATTAGGACTGGCGGGAGTCATGCTAATCATAGAACATGGCAGTGGCTGGATTCACTCACGACGCCGCGCCTTCCACGATCGCATGGCAGGTACTTATGTGGTGAATGCGGCTCAGGGATTGGCATCCGGCTCATTCAACGGCTGGCAGACAGGTCGAGATCACTCCGTTACCCTAGAATTTGACAACGGCTGGCATCAACGTAGCGAAACATCAACCCATGAGCAGCCGAATCATCCCTCCGTAACCACCATCGTCCTCACCTCCCAATCCTCATCTCGACAAGCCCCCCATCTGTGGGGGTGGATGCGCCGTCATCCTGGCGCCACCTTGCTGATTCTCTCGTTTGCGGGAATGGCATCGGTTTTGGGGACCTTTGTCGGGACTCAGGTGTATATTCAACGTCAGGCAAATTGGCGAGAATTTAACCAACAGAATAACCAAGTATTTCTAGCGCTGGTTAAGCAGTTGAGTTCTACCTCTGCCACCGCCTTAGAAGAACGACAGGCGGCAATTCTGGCGCTGGCAAGGCTGGATGATCCCCGTGCTGTGCCGTTTCTGGTGGATTTATTGGGACAGGAAAATACACCGAGTCTGATTGATACCTTACAGCAAGCCTTAGTCAGTAAAGGTGCCGAAGCCCTACCTCCCCTAAAACGATTGAATCAGGCGCTACAAAATGACCGAGACACATTAGCCCGTCGGGGAACGCCAGGAGAGCAGCAGTTAGTCGCCCTGCGACAACGGGCAACCAATCGCGCGATCGCGAAAATTCTCACCATCTACAGTAGTGAACTGCACGACACTGATTTGAGTCGCACTGACTTGAGTCAAATGGACACCCGTTCAGTTCAATTTACCTTAGTTTTAGATAACCTCGACCTAGCCGGACTTAATTTCCGTTCCGCCATCTTAACGGGGGGCAGTTTCCAAAACAGCCGTTTTTATGGGGCGGGTGCGGATCAACGCTGGGGTACATTTGATGATTGGATTGCGGATTTAAGTGGGGCTGAACTCAAGGAAGCCGATTTAACGGGCGCAAATTTAAACAATGTTTTGATGGCTCGCACAAATTTGATCCGGGCAATTCTGAATCGGGCAAATTTAGCTGATAGCTATCTCATTGGCGCGAACTTCAGCAGCGCTCAACTGATTGGTGCTGATTTAACGGGAGCCGTATTAGAAAATGCTAGCTTGACCGGGGCGAATTTAGGCGAGGTAAAGGCGTCTCTGGTCAATTTACATGGGGGAAGTCTCGGTCAAGTAAGTGCCGTTGGCGGAGATTTTAGCTTTGCGGATTTGACCCAATCCAATTGGCAAGGGGCGGATTTATCGGGAGCTAATTTCACTCAGGCGAAGTTACAGGATGCGGATTTGAGTTCCACAAAATTGGTTAAGGCAAATTTGAGTCAGGCTCAATTGCAAAATGCCAAGCTGCAAAATACGAATTTGAGTGCGGTAGATTTACGCGGGGCGAATGTAAACGGAACGGATTTCTTTGGCGCTATGTTTGCCACAGCCGTGCCTGTTCAGTCAGATCAGTTTATCACCCAACCTCCAACCGCCACGTCGGGGGCGCGAGTACAGGGGGTGAATTTTGCTCGGGCGAAAAATTTAGATACCAATCAGTTGCAATATATCTG